>JAUZPH010000414.1 GCA_030706065.1 Bacillota bacterium
ATATTCAATGAAGGCCGCTATGAAATGGACTTTGAAGATTTGGAAAGGAAGGCCCAGGACCCTGCTGTAAAGCTGCTGCTGCTCTGCAGCCCCCACAACCCGGTGGGAAGAGTATGGACACGGGACGAACTCATAAGACTGGGAGATATATGTTTAAGAAACAATGTTCTCGTCATTGCTGACGAGATCCACTGTGATTTGGTTTATGAAGGCTTCTGTCATACTCCCTTTGCATCACTGAAGGAGAATTTCCTAAAGAATTCAATAACCTGTACCGCCCCAAGCAAAACCTTCAACATCGCCGGGCTGCAGATATCAAACCTCATCATTCCCGACAGAACTATCAGGAACAAGGTAACCCGTGAGTTAAATATAAGCCGCGTAGGGGACCCCAATGTCTTTGCAGTGGAAGCTCTCATTGCCGCCTATACTGAAGGTGAGGAATGGCTGCAGCAGTTGATGGAATATCTAAAGGGCAATCTGGATTATCTCTGCGCTTTTTCAGAAGAACATCTTCCCGATTTCAAGGTAATAATGCCACAGGGAACGTATCTCGTATGGCTGGACTGCAGTGCACTCAAAATGAACTGCGAGGAACTCAACAGGTTCTTTCTGGACAATGCCCGGGTACAGATAAACGAAGGCAGCATGTTCGGCAGGAATGGCGAAGGCTTTGTGAGAATTAACATTGCCTGTCCAAGGGCACTTCTTGAAGAGGGCTTGAACAGGATAAAGGAGGCTGTAAACAGCCGGAAAGTATAAAAAACAAAGAGCCCGCAATCGCGGGCTCAATTACTTTACAAGCTGTTTATAAACCCCTGCCAGTCAGCCAGAATATTCAGGGCTTGAAACTTCCTGGTGAAATGGAGTTTGAGCTCGGCTCTGAGCATGGAACAGTCCTCCATTTCGCCTCTGCGGCGGAAGTATTCCTTAAGGAGTTCATACTCTTCCTTTGTCACATAATAGCTGAAGCTTTCATTCATGTTCTGCAGTTCTTCCAGGGATATGGGCTGTGTCCTGTTTTCTTCCGCAACAACTATTGTGGAGCCTATCAGGTCTCCAACCCTTTTATGCTGTTTTGTAAAAAACATCAAAACAACACCCACTCCATAGTTATCGACGAACACCCGAAAGAAATTTCTCAAGGCAGAATGGGCCAGGGTTATAGGCTGTCCATTATTTCTTATCACCCTTATCCCCAGCTTTTTCTTTCCAATGCTCATGCCATTCGTGGACAGTTCAGCTGCTATAAAGTACCCAAGGGTTATGAAACCGTACAGAAGAAGTGATATACCTATGATCCATCCATAGTATTTGAACCAAAAGCGAGGAGCAAAATACAGAATCAAAAAAACTATTACCAAAAGTATGAAAAACACTATTCCCTGAATTAAATAATCTATAACCGCTGCTGCCGTTCGGGAGCCTACATCTGCCAGGGTATATTCCACTTCTATGTTTTCCGGAGTTGTTATTTTTATCTTTTTCATAATATCACTCCAATCATACAAATAATTTAAATCGCCAAACTGGATATATATACACAATAACACTTTTATTTGGTAAAATAGATTAGAGGTGAAACGTGTGAAAGAACAACAGTTTATAAGAACAAATTCAAATACCTGGAAAGAGCTTGAGAAATTCTCCTTCATAATAAATAAACGCGGAGTCAAGTCCCTGCCTTCCGGAGAGATAAAAAGGTTCCTGCATCTGTTCAGGCTGAGCAGCCACCACCTTGCCTATGCCAGGACCCATTACCCTCAGAGCAGTACGGTAAGTTATCTTAACTCTGTCATCGGAAAATGCCACAGCCATATATATGCCGTCAGAAAGGCATCTCCCATGGCTCTAATCAGATATATAACCTATGGCTTTCCAAACCTTTTAAAGGATTCCAGGGCCTATGTCACCGCAGCCTTTTTTGTATTTCTGGCAGGCTTTCTGGCAAGCCTCCTGATAGTGTGGCTGAATGCGGAGAATGCAGCCATATTTCTGCCTCAGCAGTACATAGATTCAGTCAAATCAACACCGACGGGTGCAGTACAGGCAAATTCCCCTCTTATGGCAGGTATTATTATGACCAACAATATCAAAGTGTCCCTGATGGCCTTTGCTCTCGGCATAACTCTGGGAATAGGCACCATCTATGTATTATTTGAAAATGGAGCCATGCTCGGAGCCCTCACGGCACTGGTCTATCAATACTCCGACCCGGTGCGCTTCTGGTCATTGATTCTCCCCCATGGTGTAATAGAACTGACTGCAATTTTCATCTCCGGTGCCGCCGGCTTTATAATTGCAAAAAGCATTCTGATACCGGGAGAATATACAAGGGTCCATTCCCTTATCAGCGGAGCCAAAAGAGCAGTCTCCCATGCCTGGGGCATCATCTTCCTGCTTATAATAGCTGGAACTATTGAAGGCTTCTTTACCCCTTCCGGTGCAAGCGCATCCACAAAGCTGGCCTTTGCCGCCTTCACCGCTGTGCTTCTGTTCGTCTATTTCTCAATCCCCTACTTGAGGAAGAAGAAATTGGGCAACTCATCTCTGTAAATATATGAAACCGGAACTAATAACTAGTGTTGTTGCACAACAGTAAGAAATTGCAACATGGTCTAATTGACAATTCACAATGGACAATGGACAATCAAGGATGTTTTTTCCCAGCAAAGCTGGGAAAAACCTTAAATTTATATTATAGAAATTCAACTTTGTTGAATTTCATCCTTAATTGTCAATTGTCAAGTGTCCATTGTCAATTAAGCTTCTTTCACAATGTCCATGCATGCTAAGAGTTAAACAAATATGTTTTTACTTTTCATCTCATACCCTAGACATTCCTGTTCTTCACCTGAATGTACTTGTTGATGACATTGTATTCTATCTGCTCGACAGGGCATTCTATACAGAAAACGCCCCTCCTGTTCAATAGTTGTATTATCCTCTTTCTCTCATCCATTAGTTCCAGAGCTACTCCCTTGTCAAAGAGGTCTTTCTCGTTCTTTACCTCCTGGACACCCACCGCCTCCAGGTTGTCGTTTTTGATAAGTATTATTATAACAATATTATTTCTCGAAATAACCGGCAGAATCTTTATCAGGTTTTCCGCCTCCTCCACAGTATCAAAGTCCGTGAAGAGAAACACTATACTCCTGTGCCTTTCCTTCTTTTTAAAATAATAGAAGGCATCCTCATAGTTGGAGGTCTCATTATTATAGTCGATATGGTACAGGGCTTCCATTATCTTGTTTCTGTGGCCCACGCCCTTGCCTGGCATGACCATACTGCTTACTTCGGTGTTAAAGATCAGCAGTGCAGACTGGTCATCATTCTGATTCACTACATCGGACAACACCAGGGCGGTATTCACTGCCATATCCAGCTTTCTGTAGCCTCTCACGGTATAACTCATAGGCCTTCCCGTATCTATGAACATATACACATGCTGATTCTTTTCCGGCTCATATTGGTTCACAATGGGCTTGTTTCCCCTTGCTGTAGCCTTCCAGTTAATCCGTCTATATTCATCTCCATAGACATATTCTCTCAGGCTTTCAAAGGAAGTGCCCCTGCCCAGTATCTTTAAATTCCTCTGTCCTTCTTTAAACATGCGGTTATTACAGATACTAAGCCTGTATTTACGCAGGTTCTTCAAATTCGGATATACCTTGTACTCCCTGTCCAGCTTCAGCTTGAAGAGCTTCATGCACAGCCTGAGCCCTCCCCGGCACCTTACATGAATACTTTTAAAGGTAAAGGCCCCTCTTTTTGTCGGTATAACCTTATACTCAAATATCTTCTTGCTGTGAGGGGGTACCTCTCCAGCCATTATCTTTCTGTCTGCCTTAAAATGAAATTCCGGTATCTCGTCCTTGAGTTCCAAATAGACACTTTTGTCACCCTTATTGTATACTTCAAAGCATATTGCCTCATTCTCATATATAGACAATTTATCACCGCCGCAGCGTATAATGGAGA
>JAUZPH010000415.1 GCA_030706065.1 Bacillota bacterium
CGGCAGTGGCCATAAGCCTCCAAAGATTATCTTTCCGTTTTATATGAACAAGCTCATGGAGTAAAATATACTGGAGAGAACCTTTGTCAATTCCCTCCGGAATGATAATACGAGGCCTGATTATTCCAAGTACCAGCGGTGAGTCAACCATCTTACACGTATATATTTGAGAACAAGCCTTTACTTTGAGCCTTGATTTACAACTTTTCAATATACCCTCCTCATCCTTCAGCAAAACTGCCCTTTTGAGCCTATGAATTGTGAAGGAGTACAGGGCCGTTGTCAGAAGGCCGCAGGCCAGCACTCCACAAAACCATATCCATGCTGCCAGTTTGAAATTTTCCGATATTGAAGTACTTTTATATTCCACGGGATAATAGTCCGAAGCTTCCTGTATGTGGTTCATCGCGCTTAGACCGGCTAAATCCCGGACAGGTGTTTGAACTATGACAACTTTGACGGAGTAGCCCGTTATACTACTTAAACTTTTTATAAAACTCCATGGTGCGCCAAAGGAAAAAGGTATTAACATCCTGAAAAGTACAAGGCTCCAGAGGATATATACGGCAAGCTTAGGCAGCCGTCTACCAAGGATTCCCCGGACCAGAAGTACAGCGGTACCTATTATTGCTGCAGTTATACTCATATTCACGACACAATAAAATACAGTATTCAGCAATGGTTTTCACCTCTTTATCCATTATCCTTTATAATTTTTTTTAATTCCTGAAGCTCTTCTTCAGAAAGGCTTTCCCTTCGCAAAAAGGAAGAGAAGAAAGTTCTCAGCGATCCTTCGTAAAGTCTGTCGATAAGCCTTTTAGTTTCATCTATCTGTACCTGCTCCCTTGTTATGAGAGCTTCGCAAATAAAGTTTGGCTCCGTTCTCTTAATGGCGCCTTTCTCAACGAGCTTTTTCAGCACGGTGTAGGTGGTATTTTTGTTCCAGCCAATCTCTTCTGCTGCTGTAAGGCTTAATTCCTTTGCAGATATGGGCGCTTTATCCCATACAATTTCCATAAGCCGCAGCTCTGCATCAAAAAGTTTTACATTTTCCATATTTGTCACTCCAGACTATTCCAGTAGTTTATATCTATAGACTATCCTACTAGTCTGCAATTGTCAAGGTATATTGTTCAAGTAAATTGAAAGGACATGCTGTTTGGATCCTTGTTCCAACAGCATGTCCTTTAGTTATTATCTGTTAAATTTTGTTTTAATAGTTGTCCAATAGTCGGTGTTCTCAAGGCCCAATCTCCATATTGCAATTCCATTAAGATTATAGGAATTTACGAGATCAAGCTTGTACCCAACACTCTGGCTGTTTTCAAACCAGTCTGAGTGAGAAACACCTGAAGAGTCGGTGTAATTGAAATATGGAGATTTTGATGTATCATCCCACATTACAGTTGCTCCGTTTGATGCAGCCAGATTATACATGCCGCTGATTCCATAGGCTTTTGTTCCGGCAGATGACCAGTCATATCCGTAAGCTGCAACACCCAGCATAATCTTTGAAGAAGGAATTACAGTAACAGCATACTTTACTACATTTTGAACCCATCCGATGGATGCTACAGGTCCTGCAGTTCCTCCGGGATAATGTTCGTCATAGGTCATTATGGCAATCTGGTCGGAGTACTGGGACAAAGCCGCATAATCATATGCTCCGCTCCAGCTGTCTGTAGTGTTGTCACTGGTTTTGGCCGGGACTGACAATGTCACGGAATACCCCAGGGGCTTCAGCAGTTTATAAAGTTCCTGTACAAAGGTTGTATAATAGCTTCTGTCATTGTAGAATACACCTTCAAGGTCTATATTTACACCTTTGTATCCATTAGCTTTTACAGCACTTAGAAGATTATTTTCTAAGGCTTGTCTATTTGTTATGCTTTCCAATACCGATTTTGCAATATTACCGTCAAAATTATTCTGAACCATAGCGTAGGCCTTGATTCCGTTACTGTTAGCATAGGTGAGCTGATTCGTCGGTACCATCCCGGAAATATTTCCAAGACTGTCGGTATTATAAGTTTGAGTAGCTATCTCATCTATGGTAGAAGTATTGGCAGTCATGGAATTGTAGGAGGAAGTATCCCCGCTGTAATAATAGGTTGTAAACCCGAGAACTTGTTTTTTTGAAGTTGTTGTTGTAGTTGTAGCGGCCGACAGTGTTTTCGCTGTTATATGTGTTGAATCTGCCGAGTAGCCGTAGCGGCTATAAGCTTTTATAAAATACCAGTACTGTGTATTTGCTGTCAACCCGGTGTTTGTATAGCTTGTACTAGTTATTGTTGCAATCTTGGTATAGTTGCTGTCATTTGGTGTTGCCCTATAGACATAGTAGCCGGATATGCCGGAAACCGAGTTCCACTTAAGAGTTATAGAACTTGTACTAATATTCGAGGCAGTCAATCCGGAAGGTGCGGCAGGTAAAGCGTTGCTTGTCTTTGCCAGGGCTGTTTGCGGGCTCATAATCAAGCTGAATATAAGTGCAGCGGCTAATGCTAGTTTGTTTCTTTTTTTCATGATGCTCCCCCTTCGTTTATCCTTTGTTGTTAATATAATACTACACCTTACACGTAAACCTTTGAAGATTTCATAGGTCCCTTTACATAAGGAATTGGGTCGGAAAATAATGTGACCAAAGTCCTTTTTTTATACATAGAAAAATAAAAACTTGAAAGATTATGAAAATAATGTATAATTAGTTTGCTCTATCAATTAATATTTTTATGGTGATAAAATGTTCAGATTATTAACAGGCCTTTTGTTCGGCTCTCTGATTTCCTTTGCCGCATATAAAAAGAAATATCTGAGCCTCAGCGGTTTTGCGGCTGCAGTTGTATTCGGAACGGTTCTTTATTTTGCAGGGAACATATTTTTTTGGATTATACTTATCAGCTTCTTCCTCTCCTCGAGCCTTCTTACCGGGTATAGAGAAGACGATAAATCCCCTTTAGAGGAGATGAATGAAAAAGGAGGAGAAAGAGATCATATGCAGGTTATTGCAAATGGAGGCCTTGGCCTGCTCTTTGCATTACTTTACTATCTAACCAAAACCCCTGTATTTATCTTTGCATATGCTGCCTCCTTTGCCTCGGCAAATGCAGATACCTGGGCATCGGAAATCGGGGTTTTAAGCAAGGGTGAACCTATTTCCATACTTACTCTGAAAAGAACACAGAGGGGAAATTCCGGAGCCGTAAGTATTCTTGGAATAACAGCAAGTATATCCGGAGCTGTATTCATTGGATTTTTCTTCTTTACAGGATACGTCCTCTCCTTTGGATGGGAGAACGAGCTGCTTACTCATACAATAGTAATAACAGCTGCCGGCTTTCTCGGCTCAATTATCGACAGCTTCCTTGGAGCACTGCTTCAGTCAAAATACAGATGTGTGGTATGCGGTAAGGTTACAGAAAAAAAAGTCCATCATGAAAAAGATACTGAACACATAAGCGGCATGCGTTTTATAAATAATGACAGGGTAAATCTTCTAAGCTGTTTGTCGGCATCCGTGATCACAATTTTAGTTTTATGGAAATAACAGCATTTAATAATATTACAAAACAAAGAACTGTGACAGTATGCAATTTTACACTGTCACAGCTCTTCTTTAAGTCAGGAATTTCAAGCCTATGGGCTGTAGATACGAATTCAGCTTAATTTTTTGTACTTATCCTCTTCTGTAATCCGTAGGTGTCTTGCCTATGAAGCGTTTGAATGCCCGCCCCCAGTAACTGGCATCTGTAAAGCCGACCCTCTCCATTACCTCCGTTATCGGAAGGTTAGTATCTCTCAGTAGTATACAGGCAATTTTAATCCTTAATCTAAGCATATAATCCATGACAGACAAGCCCATTTCCTCTTTAAACCTCTTACTGAGAGTATTTCTGTTGGTATGGAATCTGCTTGTTATGTCCTGTATTCTTATCTTTGTGTTGTAATTGAGCTGGAGGTA
>JAUZPH010000416.1 GCA_030706065.1 Bacillota bacterium
GATACTTGACAATATTAAGGCCATCGCAGACCAGACCAATCTCCTGTCCCTGAATGCTTCCATTGAAGCGGCAAGGGCCGGTGAGGCCGGAAGGGGCTTTGCAGTAGTTGCCAATGAAATAAGAAAGCTTGCAGATGAATCTCAGGCTGCCTCTCAGCAGATAAAGCAGATAATTGCCAACGTAAACAATGGCATAAAAACCTCCCTGCAGATTACCGATGCTGCGCAAAACACCTTTGGAGAGGAGTCCAACCAGGTTGCAGTGACAGTCAGAGTGTTTGAAAGCATTAAGGAAAACATAAATAACATAACCACCGCCATGGAAGAGACAAAAGAACTTATCCGTATTATCGACCATGACAAGGATGTACTGAACAAATCCATAATCAGTATTGCCGAGGTATCAGAAAAAAATTCAGCCTCCACAGAACAGGTTACGGCCACAGTTCAGAGTCAGGCCGATACTACCGGCTCCATCTATAGCCTGGCGCTGGAATTATCAGACAACTCTGACAAGCTCAAGCAGGCTATAAACAAATTTAAATTTTAAAATACAAGCTTAAAGCGGTGGGCTGGCATAACCACCGCTTTAATTTTTAGCCTTCAGCATATTTTACCTACTGTATTTCGGTAAACTCCCCGTCAAAGCTTTGAAGATACTCAAAATCATCAACCAACCACTTTTGGCCCTCTTTATCATAGCTTATATGCAGTCTGAAAATATCCTTGTCAGCGGCCTCCTGAATCTGATATTCTGTTTTTACTGTTACGGCAAAAGAATCCTCTCCTTCCGTATTTGTCTCCACCGTCACACCTTCGCTGCTCATGTAGCACCTTTGAAAAACACATTTCTGATTAATGCCGCGGTGATAGTCCCCCATGAAACTCGACCTGCAGTTATCTGTGGCATTAACAAGCCGCCGGTCATCAAAAGTGCTTACCGCGGAATAAAAGGATTCAAGAAAAGCCTTCAAATCCTCAGACATCGTCCCGGTATTCCCGGAATCCCTGATTTGAAAATTATTCAGGCCAATATTGTAATACATATTCTTCAAATCATATTCAGCAGACTGAAGCCTGCCCCAGGGGTAATCCTTATAAAAGACAAGCTTTCCCTCACTGTCCCTGGGAAATGGTCCAATAGTATTCTCTCCCTTATTGAACTGCGTATCAAGCTCCTTTCCGTTATACACAAGCTTCAGTCCATTAATGGGACTCACCAGTTTTATATATTTCAAACCCAGTTCGCCATAGATAGAAGTTTCTCCACTGCTGAGTTCTATCTCCTTTGTTATTTTCGAATTCCCGTATTGATTGTTCATTATAATATCAAGGTTGTAGATTCCGGGAGCAAAGGGGCCGTAGCTCTCAGAGATACCAGTTCTCCAGTTCCTTCCTATATCTCTGCCATCCAAATCCACCTCTGCATCCTCGCAATTTGAAGTTATCTTCAGATATTGAGGCTCAACCTTCAACATGTATTTCTTAAGTATTACCAGCCTTCTTCCCGTTTCAATGATGGAAAAGCATTTATAATCCCTTCCCTTCCTCAAAGAGTCTATGAGCTCGTCTTTAAAATTCTCACTTCTGTTTATGAGCTTCAACACTGCTTTAGCTGACTCTTCATCTATTTTCAGTTCGCCGTCTGAAGAATAGAGATGCCTTTCCAGTTCCTTCGCATCGCCGTCCTTTATTGCCCTTTCAATCCTGGCAGCCAGGTGGTTCCTGGAAGTCAGATATGAACCTGCCGCATAAAACACAGCCAGGACTGTCAACAGTATGAAGGCCATTGCTGTAAGTACCCTCCCTGCCATAAGGGGGTTTTTCCTTGTGAAGGTTGCTTTACATACTCGATGTGCACTATCGTCAGTAATGAAAGGACTAACCCGGACTGCATCTCCCGGTACCCTTTTCCCGCACATCGGGCAATAATACTGTCCCAGCCCAAGCTGTCCGCCGCACTCAGTACAAAATCCCATAAAATCCTCCATTTAATTTGTTCGGATGTGAATAAACTACCCATCCGATGACTTTAAACCAGATACTATGATATCTTATATATAAAAGAAACTTAAGTTATTCCAATATCAGCCAATGATTTTTTCACTGCAATAAAAAATCCGGCATCTTCTAAAATGCCGGATTAATATCCGTAAAGTCAGTTTTACTTTAACTCAATCATATCTGCAGTTACTTCGCCGTTACCGCTGTAATAATTATAGCTAAGGGAATTTACCGTCCATTTGCTTGTTGTTTCATCATAATAAACATATACTGCCAGGCCCTCTGCTCTGTTGTCCGCCTGGTATTGGTAGAAGGATGTAATCGGTACATAAAACAACGGTTTACCATCTGATGTGGCTCCGGTGTAACTTCCACCCTTTGAAGTTGTATAAGCCTTCTGGAAGGTGTACTGTTCCGCAGTATACCAATAAATGGAGTCCTTGAAGCTCTTCTTGTATTCATCCGAAGCATTTACCAGTTTCCCAGAATCCAATGCACTCTTAGCTGCATAATAGGACTCCATAAAGTCCCTGATATCTGGAGCCATGGATTTTATCAAATCTGTGTCGCCTGTTTCAAAGGTACCTATGTATCCTCCATACTGCAGGTCAGTTGCTTTGTATTCTTTGGTCTTCAGCTCTCCCCAGGGATACTTCTTCACGAATTGTATAGTGCTTGTACTATCTTTTGGGAACGGCCCTATTTTATTGCCGCTTTTCTTTAATACCGTGTCCTTTTCTTTTCCGTCAACTACAAGCTTAAGTCCCTCTATATCAAAGGAAGGAGTTACGACCGTTAAATTAAAGCTGCCAGCTTCCTTTACCTTCCCTCCGCTTAAAGTTACTTCCTTATCGATGGTTGAGGTTCCGAATTCATTGGCAAGGGTAAAATTCAATTGATATATTCCCGGAAGGAAGGGTCCGAACTTTTTTTCTGTGTTTTCTTTGTCTTCCTTGCCTATGGATTTGTTATTCAGCTTGAATTCTACATCCTTGTAGTTGGATGAAAGGGTTATGTATTGGCCCGGTACCTCAAGAGAGTAGCTCTTGAATACAAGAAGAGTCCTCATGTTTTTAACCATGGAGAAGTTTTCAAAGCTGTCTTCCTTTTTCAAGTTCTGTATGAAGGCCGTCCTGTAGCCCGGTGACTGGTTCAGGAGCTTTATCAGTGCTGCAGCTCCCTCTTCATCTATCTTAAGGCTGTCATCGGTGGAATACAGATACTTGGAAAGCTCCTTGGAATCCTTATTCATAATGGCTTTCTCTATCTTGTTTAAGGCATAGCTCTTTCCGGTAATATAGGTGCCTGTACCTATAAATCCTGCCAAGGCTGCCAGGAGTATAAATACCGACAATATTATTATCTTTGTCTTTTTTGACATCGGAGTCTTGACTTTGGCAGGCCTTACCTGAAAATTGTTGTACTGTACCTGAGTGCCGTTATTGGGAAACTGTCCACTGTTGTACTTACCTTGTCCATTGTTAAATAAAGCCTGGCTGCTGTAAGGTGCCTGTTCACTATTGTAGGAAACTTGATTATTATTCCCCGGTGCCTGTGTATTGGCAGCTGGTGCCTGACCGTTGAATACCGGTACTGGCTCCTGGTTGCTTGTCGGTGCTGAAGGTGAAGGTGCTGCCGAGCCCAGATTTTGTCCGCAGCTTGGACAGAACTTCTTACCGTCCTCCACCTCGTGTCCGCAGTTTGTGCAGAATTTCATGATACTCCCCCCATTTTTAATCATTAGATACAATTTGACATACATCTGTCAAATAATATCATTATATCAAAAATGTGTGGAACTATCAATTTCCATTTCTGCATAATTTGATAATAAAGGACACCCCTTTCTCATTATTTCGAGCCTCGATGCTGCCGCCGTACATGTTTACTATTCGCTTTACAATATCCAAGCCAAGGCCGAAGTTACCACCCTTATCCTTGCTAAAGGCC
>JAUZPH010000417.1 GCA_030706065.1 Bacillota bacterium
ATTACCGTGGAGAGAGTTGAAAGCTTCAGGCCCTTGAGGAACTGGTGGAAGAGACTGTCGGCAACGGCCATAAGGTGCTTTTATTCTCACAATTTACCTCGGCTTTAAAAAATATAAGCAGAAGATTAAGGGATATGAATATTGGCCACATGTACCTGGATGGACAGGTAAAAAGCGAAGAACGAATGGCCATGGTAAAGGAATTTAATGAAGGTGACAAGTCCGTTTTTCTCATATCCTTAAAAGCCGGAGGTACGGGGCTTAACTTAACCGGTGCCGATGTGGTAATACATTTTGACCCCTGGTGGAACCCGGCAGTAGAGGACCAGGCCACCGACAGGGCCCACAGAATAGGCCAGCTGAATACGGTGGAGGTTATAAAGCTCATAGCCAAAGGCACCATAGAGGAAAAGATATATAAGCTGCAGGAGAAGAAGAAGGAAATAATAAAGAATGTCATAGGCGAGGATATGGACGGGGAAAATATTCTGACGGCTATGACAGAGGAAGAAGTGAAAGGCCTCTTTGAGGATGTGGCATTGTAGGTAATTTGAAAGGGTACTGCAGACTACTCGAAAAAGCAGCTTTGCAGTACCCCTTACCCTTGTTTCAGTCATACTCAGTGAAAACACAGCCTATGCAGCCTCAGAGGCTTTAAATTGTTCGGGTGTTCGAGACGGCCTTGTAAACAGATATTTCAGGCTGTATGAAATGCTTTTAGAGAACAACTCAAAGATATTGGCCATAGTTTTTAGTTATCCGCAAGCATACCTTTGAGCTCGTCCCATTTACTGTTGATAGTTTTCACACCTATAAGCATATTAGTCATATCGGCATTTTGATTCTCTATGGAAGCTAAAAACTCCTCATTGGCGGC
Source organism: Bacillota bacterium (assembly GCA_030706065.1). Lineage (GTDB taxonomy): Bacteria > Bacillota > Clostridia > Clostridiales > Clostridiaceae > JAEZDX01. Next base: position 878 of record JAUZPH010000417.1, read on the forward strand.
AGAATTCTGTTCTGCTATGGCAGATATGCTCTCCACTTCATCTTTTATTGTAATAAAGTTACCAAAGACCTTTTGAGTTATTTCCACTTCATCTTTTAACATCTGATTTTCCCTGTTACAGATATCTTTCAATTCCCCGAAGAAGTAATTGACGTCTGAGATCAACTCATTTCCCTTTTCTATAGCGCTTACACCATCCTTGACTTCCCTGGATGTAAGCTTGGTTTTTTCTGTTATTTCCTGAGTTATTTTATTTATGTTGGTAACTATTGCCGCACTTTCCTCTGCCAGTTTCCTGACTTCGTCAGCAACAACTGCAAACCCTCTGCCGTTTTCACCTGCCCTTGCTGCTTCAATACTGGCGTTTAAGGACAGCAGGTTTGTCTGATTTGCTATCTGAGTTATCCCTTGTAAGAAGTTCCCTATTTCCTCTATACTTTCCTCGAGTTCCGCTACGGTATCCAAAGCTGTAATAACAGATTTATTTATTATCCGCATCTGATCATTTACATTATTTATTTTTTTCGAACCATCCTCTACATTAATTACCATTTCGGAAGAAATGCCTGAAACATTGCCGGATATCTTTTTGCTTTGATTAAGAAGATCTGATGCATCAAGCATATTATTACTGATCTTCCCGATATTCTCCGCCTGCTCCTGCACTCCAAGCGATACTTCCTTGATGGAGGACATAATATTGTCATTGGATTCTTTTATTACTTTAATATTCTCACTGAATCCGTTTAAATCGACTTCAAATACATCCGACACACTGCTTATCTTATTCATGGTAAGCTTCAGCCTGTTAAGAAGTTCATCGGTCTGTTTCTCTTTCTTTGTAACAGAATCAACCAATTCCCGGCCCCATTTTGTAAGGAAGAATATAAGAATAACGGCAACATTAAAATATACCATTATTCTTGTGAATCCGGAAGCAGCATTTGTGTTATTTGCTAGTGCAGAAGGCTGTACGATGAAGGTAATAATTATTACAATATCAATAAACCCTCCTACTATCAGTACCAATTCCTTTTGAAAGTATAATGCCGACATGGAAAAGGCTAACATTAACAGCATAAAACTGCTTATAGTAGTCTTCTCCATATTTGTTTCCAGGGCAATTAACGACATGATAATACAAAAGACGCCACCTTTAATCTGTTCCTTAACAGGAAGAAAATATAAAACAGAACTGACTCCAAGCACAACGAATATCTTTATAAGGTTTTCCATAAGTGCCTGACTAAACCCATTATAAATTATGCCTTCCAGTAAAATTACAAAGCCTGCACAAAACAGAACCGTTAAATTTACTGTGCTGACTCTTCTCAGATCATATCCCACCGTCTTCAAATTCATATTTTTATACTCCTTCAGTTTTATTACACTCTCTTTTCATATAATCACTTTTCTAAGTGTCCCATAGGCTCTTTAGAATGCGATTGCTTACGAAGCATATGGGTTACATACCATTCACTTTATAATTTTACTACCTAATTATCCCCTTTTCAACTAAAGTAGTACATTTTTTAACATATATCTACATTTGTGGCTTCAAATGTGGTAATACATTTTGACCCGTGGTGGAACCCGGCAGTAGAAGACCAGGCCACCGACAGGGCTCACAGAATAGGCAACTGAGTACGGTGGAGGTTATAAATTCATTATATAGCTTACCTGGTATTCTCCTCTATCAATTCAAACATGGCAGTAAAATTAACAGGCTTGCTGAGATAGTAATCCATACCGGCTTTAATGCACTTTTCAAAGTCGCCTTCCATGGCGTTGGCCGTCATTGCAATAATTGTAGTATGTTTCTTATCTCCCTCAAGCTGTCTTATCCTGGAGGTGCATTCATATCCGTCCATCTCCGGCATCTGACAATCCATAAATACGACATCATAATCTTTTTCGGACACTGCCTTCAAGGCCTCGACTCCATTTACCGACACATCGCAGGTCATGCCGCGGGTTTTAAGCATGTTAATAAAGATTTTCCTGTTGATACCGCTGTCTTCCGCCAATAAAATCCTGGGCTTTGAGGCACTTTTAGCTTCTTTTACCGTAAACTTAGTTATGATTTGAGCCTCTTCTTTATTTTCTGCCTTCAAGCCCAATACTATGGCAATGCAGCCAAGCAGGTCGTCCCTTCTGACAGGCTTGGTCAAATACGAGGAAAAACCGTATTCCTTTGCAGCCAGGGCACCTCCTATTTGAGTAACAGGAGTGAGGAGGATCATTTTCATATCCCTTGCAGAAGGCATTGTTTTGAACGCAGCTGCAAGTTCATAGCCATCCATGTCCGGCAAACGATAATCTATGATAGCTATACTTATCCTGTCTTTTGTGCCTGCCTTTGAAGAGATGGTTGCAACGGCGGCTGCCCCATTCTCCGCTTCAAATACCCGGAGGCCTGTCCCTTGAAAATATAACCTGACACTCTTTCTGTTATTGGCATTGTCATCTACTATCAAAATATTGACGCCTTCAAGTTTTTCAAATAGGAGATTTTGCTCCGGGGCTCTTTTTGCAATCTTTAACTTCACCTTAAATTTAAAGGTGGAACCTTCTCCATATGTACTTTCAACATCAATTTCGCCGTCCATCATCCTGGCCAGCTCATTGCATATGGCTAGTCCCAGCCCGGTTCCTCCATATTTTCTGGTGGTAGAGGCATCCGCCTGGCTGAAGGCGTGAAATATAGTGTCAATATGCTCATTTTTGATTCCGATTCCGGTGTCTATAACTTCAAAGTTAAGTACGGCTGTTTCATTTTCCTCCTCTGAACAGTCAACGGTAACGGAAATCTCACCGGATGCGGTGAATTTAACTGCATTGCCTATGAGATTATTCAATATCTGCCTGAGCCTGGAGGGATCCCCGAAAACCTCTTCGGGAACACCTGCACTAATCATGGTATAAATCTCAAGGCCTTTTTCTGCAGCTCTTGGCGCAAGCAGTGAAACAGCGTCTTCAATAGTAGTCCTAAAATTGAACCTTATATTTTCCATCACCAGCTTTTTGGCTTCAATCTTTGAAAAGTCCAATATGTCATTAATTATATGCAGTAATA
>JAUZPH010000418.1 GCA_030706065.1 Bacillota bacterium
GTTGCAGCAGCCCTTTATGCAGTTTCGTTTATATTATGTATTAAGGCATTGAATTGTAAAGCGGTGTATAATTCACCCCTGGAGCTAAATTTGGCTTCAGATATAAGGCTGTTGGACATATTGAAGGGGACTGAAGTCAAGCTTGTAAGGGACAGCGCCTGCGAAGTTGATTGCTGTGCGGCAGCCTTTATTGCAGCAATAGGACAAAGTAAGGATGCATTGGAAGGAAGGGTACTGGAGGTTTCAAAAGGGGAAGAGAAAGGTTCGGAGATAAATGTCATACTTTTTGAATGTGAGGATAAGTACGAGAAGGACATTCAATACATTGTGGAGTGTAATATAGATGATATGAATTCTGAAGGATATGATTATATCTTTAATAAACTGCTGTCTGCAGGGGCACTGGATGTATACATTACACCGATAATTATGAAAAAGGGCAGGCCTGCAGTCAAGTTGAGCGTTCTCACCAGCAGTGAAAGGCTTAATGAGGTAAAAGAACATATCTTTAGAGAGACGTCAACTTTTGGAGTAAGAAGCTACCAGGTGGAGAAATCCATGCTTGAGAGGAGTTTCGGAAAGATTGATGTCTGTGGAGAAACTGTCAGAATAAAGTATGGATATTTTAACGGGAAAACTATCAAGTGCAAGCCTGAGTATGAGGATTGCAGAAGAATAGCACAAAAGGAGGGCCTTGGGATTAACAGGGTATATACTGAAGCGCTCAGAAATATGCCTCCAATAATATGATTATAATTTTTAGGGAAAGGGATGAATTCTGTGAGAAACAGAGGTTATCTATATAGAACATTATTGTCTATTATGCCAGTGGTATTTCTGGCTGCCTGTTCCAATGGGAATCCCATTAGTAATGTGGTTAATAAAGAAGAGCAGTTGAAGGGTAATATTGAAATCTGGTGCAGCCCCGATATGAAGGATAACATTACATACTCCGCAGGCTTATTCAGTGAAAAAAACCCGCAACTGAGCATTAGGGTGACGGCTAAATCCACCGATGAAGTGGAGAACGACCTGAAAGTTGAAAATTCAGCCGGTCAGGATTATCCGGATATCATAGAGGATGCGACTTCCAAAGTATCCTATTTTCAAAAGGAATACCCTGACCTGCTGCTTGATGTGGGGAATGAGATTAAAAAACTAGGGGATAAGCTTCTTCCGTGGAAGCTGCAGGAGGTTTCCATAGATAAGAATTCATATGCTTTTCCCTGGAATGTGGACCCGGAGGTAATACTTTATAACAAGGTTTTGGCAGACAAATACAATATAAATCCTCAGGATATAAAAACTTGGGATGACTTTATAAAATTTGGTGATAAACTAAATGCCAGGGATCCTGAAGGTGTAAAATTGATTGAGCTTAAGGAAAACAGCAGCGGGGATTTGTATAAGAGCATGATGAGGGAGTTAAGGTCGGGATTATATACAAATGACGGCTCAATTACAATACCAAGGGATGAAACTTTGAGAGCATTAACCAAGATAAAGGAATTGTATGATAAAGGACTGGTATATGAACTAAAGGATGAAGAGGATCCGCTGGCGGTATTAAAAAATGGAACTGCCCTATGTATGATAGCGGACGGCGGAAGTATAAAGAAGATTAACGATAATCAAGAACTACAAAGCACCAAATGGCAGGTGGAAAGATTTCCTGCCTTTGAAAGTGGTGGAAAAAATGCGGTATGTGGAGAAGGGAATGCCTTAATGGTAGTGAAAAAGTCCCAGCAAAATGATGCAGTATTGAAATTCATCAGATTCATGCTTACAGATAATGAAAGTACCTTGTTTTTCTTGAAAAACAGCGGGATGATAACCTCAGTGCCGGATTTATACAGCCTGCCACTATTTAATGACAAGAATGACAATTATGATGAAAAAATGGTTTGGCGCTTTATTGCCGAGGAGTCAAGAGAAGAAAGCCTTATTACATATGGTTATGCATACAACAGCATATCAAAATCTCTCATACAATTGGAACAGGATGTAATAAAGGGAAAAGACATAGATAAGGCAATAAAGTCCAAGGAAGAGGAATTGAATAAACCATAATAGATGCGGAAATTTATTTTTTAATTTATCCGGGATGTAAAATTTCTTCTAAATTGAATTCTAATTTGTTGAAATTTTACATCCGGAAAAATCGGTGAAGATTCGATATTTTCTCAGGAGAATTATTAAGGTTTAAATTTCCGCATCTGTAAACACGCCATGGCGTGTTTTTTAATTTATGGTTTCCACAATTTCTTTATATGCATTCAGTGTATCCAAGGCAGTTCTTTTCCAGGAATATTGAGAAGCTCTCTCAAGCCCTGCGGCGGACAACTGCCTTTTCTTTTCTTCGTCATTTAAGATACTGCCAAGTGCTTCTATGAGATTTGAGGTATCGTAAGGATCTATCAGTATTCCGGCATCTCCTACTACCTCAGGTATCGAGGAAACATTTGAGGTAATCACAGGTGTACCGCAGCTCATTGCTTCCAGAGGTGGAAGCCCAAAGCCCTCATAGAAGGAAGGGTAGACAAAAACCTCAGCCCCGCTGTATAGTACGGGCAACATATCTTCCTCGACGAAGCCTGTAAAGATTATATGTTGGGACATTTGGAGCTTATCACAGAGTTCCTTTAACGAAGAACCTTCATCACGTAATGACCCGGTAATAACAAGGTCATACTCTTTATCAAGATCGTTAAATATCTGGGAGAACGCCATTATTAGTGACCTGACGTTCTTTCTTGGAGAGAAGCCGCCTATATATAATATAAAAGGCTTCTTAATATTCAGCTTCTTCTCAATCATATAGCGGCTCCATTCACGATCCAGTGGCTTATACTTTAAATCTGCCGCTAAGGGTGTTACAAAAATTTTCTTTTCATCTATAGGAAAGAATTTTAATATGTCCCTTTTTGACCAGTTTGATACTGTGAGTATTGCATCAGAAAACTGAATTATATCCGGTACTTCTTTAAGAAACTTAAGGAGGTATCCATTTCCGACAGTCTCTGGCATAATGTAGGGGATTAAGTCATGAATGGTTATTACTTTCTTGCACTTTATGCTGTCGACAAGGCCAATTCCGTTCTGGGGTACATGGTACAACTCAATTTTTTCCTTAATAAGATTCCCTGGAATATAGTTCTGCTGAAAGAACCTGTGGTGTTTCCGAGAGGTCATTATAACCTTGGAGTTTTCAGAATTGAACCTGCCGTAGTCGTAACCCGACCAATAAAGGTGATAATAACTCTCAGAGTCCATACTTAAAAGCTGTGACAGTAAATTTTCAGTATAGGTACCGATGCCTGTACCTTTATACCAATTGATACCTCTGGCATCAACGGCAATTCTCATATAATCCTCTCCCTGCTAATGCTGCTGTGTTTATACAGAAATACATACTTATACCTGTCGCCTATAAATAAAAATTATTTTTATATTTCCTCCCGTAAGTAATTAAAATTGAATTTTCACATTGGTGAATAGAAACAGAAAAATCAGAAACTGAGCCTATATATTATTAATATTAGGGACTTTTTGAAAATGTGCCTGCATCCCCTTTAAAAAAGAAAATTTTGTGTGGGGAGGCTGATAGATGCGGAAATTTATTATTCAAATTATCGCCTTGGATGTAAAATTTCTTTGAAATATTCAGTAATAGAAATCCGTGAAGATTGGATATTTTATTACTGAAAAATCTGATGAAATTTTACATCCGGAAAAATCGGTGAAGATTCGATATTTTCTCAGGCGAATACTAAAGGTTTAAATTTCCCCACCTCTAATAAACAGGCGCATATCAAAGGAAACGCACATATAATAAAAAAGAAGTAATATTTTGGAGGGCTCTCCTTGGATACAGCCTTTGTAAAGAAAATAGTTGAAGAGAGATATGGCATAAAGGTTATTTCAATAGAAAA
>JAUZPH010000419.1 GCA_030706065.1 Bacillota bacterium
ATGCCATGCTTTAATTGAAATAGGTCGTGCAAAAAATATTTCCTTGAACGAACTGGCAGAATTATTAAACCTGGAAAACAGTACTATGAGCAGAACAGTAAATAACCTGGTTACAAGTGACCTCGCTAAAAGAGATATAGACCCTCAGGATAGAAGATATGTAACAATATCGCTGACAGAGGAGGGTTATAAGCTTTACGAGAGTATTGAAGAAAGAATGAATCAATATTTTACAAGGATTTTTGAAAGGATTCCGGAAGATAAGAGACAGCAGGTAATGGAAAGCTTGCAAGTTTTTCTTAATGCTGTCGATGAAGATGGTTGCTGCAAATAATGATACGGAAATTTAAACCTTCGGAGTTCGACTGAGAAAATATCGAAGCTTCACCGATTTTTCGTAGGCGATATGTTAAGTAGTAAATTTACATATCTATAAATTAAAGGAGGGTTTTATAAATGGAATTAGATATTAAAGGCAATGTAAAAAAGTACTATGGAGATATCGCTAAGAAGATAAACAGTGGACCCGTAAAAGGATGCTGTTCAGGCTCTTCCTGCTGCGGTGATGTGAGTAAAGCCACTTTTATATATGATGAAGAAAGCTTAAGTGAGCTGCCGGTGGAAGCATTAGAAGCTTCTTTAGGTTGCGGCAATCCGCTGGTTTTTGCAGAACTCAAGGAAGGAGAGGCAGTACTGGACCTGGGAAGCGGCGGTGGTATCAACGTATTGATGGCTGCAAAGCATGTAGGCACATCCGGAAGAGTTTATGGCCTGGATATGACAGATGAAATGCTGAAGCTTGCAAATCAGAACAAGCTGAAAATGGGTGCAGCTAATGTTGACTTCTTAAAAGGCTATATCGAGAATATACCGTTAAAGGATAATCTAATTGATGTCATCATGTCCAACTGTGTAATCAATCTTTCTGAAGACAAGGAAAAAGCACTATCTGAAGCCTATAGAGTTTTAAAGAGTGGCGGGAGGTTGGCTGTTTCAGACATTATTACTATGAAAGATATACCCTCGGAACTTAGGGCTCAAGCCGGTATGTGGTGTAAATGCCTGGGCGGAACCTTGACCGTAGAAGAGTATAAAGAAATTCTTGCAAAGGTAGGCTTTAAGGATATTGAGGTTGTACCGGCGCAAATCTATACAAAAGCTATAATTGAAAGCGCTTTCCTTCAGGTTGAAAATCTTGAGGATGTTGTTAAGGATATTGATCTTGATGTTGTTGATGGGGCTTTTGCGGAAGCTTACATCAAGGCACGAAAGTAAGGAGGAAGATTATATGGTAACTTTACTAATTATTTTAGGTGTTATTTCAGCAGCTGCACTGAGCAGCTTCGTAGATGATTCTAATGGATCAAGAACATGGAATGAGTTTTGCAATATAGAGTGTTTGAGCAGAAGGATAAGAAAGCAATGCTGTTAAGCATTGCTTCTTCTTAATACTATAAGTGGGAGGTACAGGATGGACTTTAAAGGTAAAGTTATAGTCGTTACCGGTGCAAGTTCAGGTATAGGAAAAAGTACTGCAGAATTATTACTTGAAAATGGCGCTGCTGTTATCGGACTTGATAAGAATGAAAGTTCAATGCAGCATGAGAGATATAGGCACTATTGTCTTGATATCCGGAACGAACAACAAATAGTTAGTATTGTCAATGAGGTCGAGAACCTATATGGAAGGATTGATGGATTAGCTAACTGTGCCGGTATCTATTCAAATTCCAAACCTTTTTTCGAATTGAGTTTCGAGGAATGGGATAATGTGATATCTACTAACCTGACAGGAATATTTCTGTTATCAAAGCATATAGCAGGAAAAATGATGAAGAATAAAGCAGGCAAAATTATCAATATCAGCTGTATCAGATCAAGGATTTTTAGGCCGGAAATGGCTGATTATGCTGCTTCAAAAGGAGGGGTGGTTGCTTTAACAGCGGCAATGGCACTGGATTTAAAAGATTACAATATACAGGTTAATTCTGTAGCTCCAGGCTTCACTTATACCGGAATGACGGCAGAGTCATTTAATGATGCGCAGATAAGGGAGTTTTCAGAAAGTATTATACCCGCTGGCAGAATCGCAGATCCTAAAGAGATTGCAAAGGTAGTGCTGTTTTTATTATCTGATTTATCCACTTATATCAATGGGGAGACGATATTTGTAGATGGTGGGTTTAAGATATCAAAATAAGCAAAATGGTTAATATAATCTTTTAATAAAGGCAGCAAAAGCCGGAGCTTTACTTCTGAGTTATTAAGCAAGGGGGTTATAATTTGAAATTACAGCTAGGACAAACGGATATATTTTTCCCGGTACCGGCTGCACTGATTGTAGGGTCATTTGAAAATAAAGTTGATGTAGCTACAATAGCCTGGGTGGGGATGGTAAGTTCAACACCACCAACCATTGGAATATCCTTTGATAAGTCCAGGTACTCTTTATCCTTAATTCGGCAATCCGGTTACTTCACCGTAAATATACCATCAGCGGATTATTATAAGGAAACGGACTATTGTGGAATTGTTTCAGGGAGGAATACTGACAAAGCTTCTGTAGCCGGATTCAGCTATTATCACGGTACTAGAACAAAGACACCGATAATTAAGGAATGTCCATTTAACCTGGAATGCAAAGTTACTAAAGAGATTGAGCTAGGGAGTTATATCATGCTGCTTGGGGAAATAGTTGAAACATATATTGATGAAGATAAAACTATTGTACAAAATGGCAGGGCTAAAATCGATATTGAAAAGGTGAACCCTTTGGTTTATTGTGCAACTGTACGGGAGTATTGGAAGTTGGATAAAAAAGTGGGAACTGCTTTTAATGCAGGCAAGGATATAGTACAAAATGAATTGGGGGAGAGGAATGGGCAGTAAAGTTTATTTCGAAAAAGTAGCAAGTCAGTGGGATACCATGCGGAAGGGATTTTTTTCAGAAGCAGTCAGGGAGAAAGCCTGCGACATGGCAGCGGTAAAAGAAGGCCAATTGGCCGCAGATATAGGCGCAGGCACAGGATTTGTAACAGAAGGACTGCTTCAAAGGGGATTGAAGGTCATAGCCGTTGATCAATCTCCGGAAATGCTGGAGAAAATGAGACAGAAATTCAAGGATTTTGATGTTGTAGATTACAGGCTGGGAGAGGCAGAGAATTTGCCAATTGACAATGACTCAGTAGACTATGCTATGGCAAATATGTATCTGCACCATGTAGAGGATCCATTAGCAGCTATAAAAGAAATGGTGAGAATACTCAAACCGGGCGGCAAGCTCGTTATTACAGATTTAGATGAGCACAATCACGAATTTTTAAGGGTTGAACAGCAAGACAGATGGCTTGGTTTTAAACGTGAGGACGTTGAACAGTGGTTCCTGACAGCGGGCCTAAAGAATGTCGTTGTTGATTGTGCAGGCGGCAACTGCTGCTCTGCTTCAAGCTGTGGATGTGATAGTGCCAGCATAAGCATTTTTGCCGCATATGGTGAAAAGTAATTTTTATAACTGGATCAGGTAATTGAAATTAATATAAACGAGGTATTATGATGGAATACAAAATTGAAGAAATGAAACTTTCAGATTGGGAGCAGGTAAGGAACATTTACCTGGAAGGGATAAGAACTTGCCTGGCGACCTTTCAGGCTGAGGCACCTTCATGGGAAGATTGGGATAAAGGCCATCTTAGCTTATGCCGATTGGCAGCACGTTCGGGAGATACGGTATTAGGCTGGGCAGCTTTAAGCCCAACCTCCAGCAGAAGCTGCTATGCAGGTGTGGCTGAGGTGAGTATTTATATTGGTGAAGAATATAAGGGGCAGGGCATAGGAACAGTTCTTATGAATGAATTAATAAAGCAGTCTGAGGAAAATGGAATTTGGACCTTGCACTCCGGAATAATTAGGGAAAACGCCGCAAGTATAGC
>JAUZPH010000042.1 GCA_030706065.1 Bacillota bacterium
AAAAATAGGCCAAAGTTATTACTTTGGCCTATTCTTTATATTTAAATTACTTTCTTGGGTTCTTAACTTCAGCATGAGCTGCAGCAAGTCTTGCTACAGGTACTCTGAATGGTGAGCAGGATACATAGTTAAGTCCTACATTATGGCAGAACTCAACGGATGATGGATCTCCACCATGCTCTCCACAGATACCAAGCTTGATGTCTGGTCTTGTTTGCTTACCAAGGTCAACAGCCATCTTTACAAGCTTACCAACACCATTCTGGTCAAGCTTAGCAAATGGATCCTGTTCGTAAATCTTGGACTCATAGTAATGCTTTAAGAAGTTACCAGCATCGTCTCTTGAGAATCCGAAAGTCATCTGAGTCAAGTCGTTAGTACCGAAGGAGAAGAATTCTGCTTCCTTAGCAATCTCATCAGCTGTAACTGCAGCTCTTGGAATTTCTATCATTGTACCAACTTTGTAGTCAAGCTTAGCGCCAGCTTCAGCCAGAACAGCTTCAGCAGTCTTAACAACTACGTCTTTAACAAACTTAAGTTCCTTAACTTCTCCTACAAGAGGAATCATTATTTCTGGAACTACATTGTATTCCGGATGTCTCTTATTTACATCAAGAGCTGCTTCTATAACTGCTCTAGTCTGCATTTCAGCGATTTCCGGGTAAGAAACTGCAAGACGGCATCCTCTATGGCCCATCATTGGGTTGAACTCATGTAATGATTCTACAGTAGCCTTAAGGTCTTCGAAAGTTAATCCCATTTCCTTAGCTAAAGCTGCTATATCTTCATCAGCATGTGGCAGGAACTCATGCAGCGGTGGATCCAGGAATCTGATAGTAACAGGTCTGTACTCCATAGCCTCGTAAAGACCAACGAAGTCTTCTCTCTGCATTGGAAGTAATTTAGCAAGAGCTTTTCTTCTCTGCTCTTCAGTCTTGGCAACTATCATTTCTCTAACTGCAGGAATTCTGTCTTCAGCAAAGAACATATGCTCTGTTCTGCAAAGACCGATACCTTCTGCTCCGAACTTAACAGCTGTCTGAGCATCGTGTGGAGTATCAGCATTTGTTCTAACTTTCAATGTTCTTATTTCATCAGCCCAAGCCATGAAAGTTCCGAAGTATCCAGTTATTTCCGGTTCAACTGTAGATATAGCTTCGCCATAAACATTACCGGTACTTCCATCTATTGATATATAATCGTTAGCAGTATATTTCTTTCCGCCAACTTCGAAATATGCTTCTTCTTCGTTAACCTTTATATCTCCACAGCCAGCTACGCAGCAAGCTCCCATACCTCTGGCAACAACTGCAGCGTGGGAAGTCATACCGCCTCTAACTGTCAGTATACCTTCAGCAGCAATCATACCTTCGATATCTTCTGGTGAAGTTTCAAGTCTAACAAGAACAACTTTTTCACCCTTTTCATGTCTTTCCTTAGCTTCTTCAGCAGTGAAGCAAACCTTACCACAAGCTGCTCCTGGTGAAGCTGGAAGACCCTTTGCTATAACATTAGCCTTCTTCATTGCTGATGCATCGAATGCTGGGTGAAGTAATGAGTCAAGCTGCTTTGGATCAACCTTTAATATAGCTTCTTCCTTAGTTAAAAGACCTTCTTCAACTAAATCAACAGCTATCTTTAATGCAGCAGCCGCAGTTCTCTTACCATTTCTTGTCTGCAAGAAGTACAGCTTACCATCTTCGATTGTAAACTCCATATCCTGCATATCTTTATAATGAGTTTCAAGAGTGTTAACTATAGCCATAAACTCATCATAAACAGCCTTGTTTCTCTGCTCAAGAGTTGAAATATCTTCCGGAGTTCTGATACCGGCAACAACGTCTTCTCCCTGAGCATTCATCAAGTATTCAGCATATATCTTCTTTTCTCCGGTGGATGGGTTTCTTGAGAAAGCAACACCTGTACCGGAAGTTTCTCCCTTGTTACCAAATACCATTTCCTGAACGTTAACAGCAGTTCCCCAGTTTGAAGGGATGTCGTTAAGTCTTCTGTAAACATTAGCTCTTGGGTTATCCCAGGATCTGAATACAGCTGTAACAGCTTCGATTAACTGTACTTTTGGTTCTGAAGGGAAATCTTCTCCCTTTTCCTTCTTATATAATGCCTTGAACTGTCCTACTAACTTCTTAAGGTCGTCAGCATTCAGGTCAGTATCATACTTGTAGCCTTTTTCTTCCTTCATTTCATCAAGAAGGCCTTCAAACAGCTTCTTCTCAACGTTCATAACAACGTCAGCAAACATCTGGATGAATCTTCTGTATGAGTCATAAGCAAATCTTGGGTTGTTTGTAAGCTTCGCCATAACTTCAACTGTCTCATCATTTAAGCCAAGGTTAAGGATTGTATCCATCATACCAGGCATAGATACTCTGGCACCGGATCTAACTGATACAAGCAGTGGGTTTTCGAGGCTTCCGAATTTCTTTCCACTGATCTTTTCCAACTCAGCCATAGATGCATTAATCTGACCTATAACCTCATCAGAAATCTTCTTGCCATCATCATAGTATTTGTTACAAGCTTCAGTTGTAACGATGAATCCTTGAGGAACTGGTATTCCTAATCTTGTCATACCAGCAAGATTAGCGCCTTTTCCGCCAAGAAGGTTTTTTGCAGTTTCTTCGCCTTCGCTAAAAAGGTACACATACTTCTTGTTTTCCATTCTAACACTCCTCCGATATGTATTAATCTATATACTAACGGGACAAGTTATGTCCCGGTTAGCTCATATTTGTCCACCTTATCGCTCTCTAAACCGATAAGGAATAAGAAGGCAATATCCATTAAGAAACGGATATAAATTGCATAACTAGTTCTTCAAGAAAAAGCAGAAGCCTGCTTTTTCTTGAAGAACATAGGAAGTTTCTATCTTTCATCAACCACCCTACTATTATATCATGATATTATGACAATAGTACAGACATTTGATGAATTTTATGGATGTATAGAAATTTTCTTCTTTATTATATACGAATTACTCAGTTTTGTCACTTTCTTCTTTATCATTTGTCTCAACTTCATCAAATTTTACAGTATATTTGTAAACATTGCCCTCATCGCCAGGCTGATTTGGAGTATTTTCCCCATTCTTGTTTTTCATCTTCCCCTTCAAATCATCTGCCACTTCGGTTATCTTTTCCTTTACTTCACCGGCAACATCACCCAGCTTGTCAGTTATATTGCTGAGTTTGCCCTTCACATCATCCATGGTATTCTTAATATAGGTATTTACTACTTCCACAGAGCCATCTTCTTTGGTTATTTCTACAGTAACCTTTGTGACTACGGCGCTCAATACGCCAATGGCAAGGAGTGGAGCCGATAGAATTGCAGTAATGCCGGTAACAGCTATACTCGCAGTTACTGGCAGGTCAATCAGAACCTTGTCATCCTTCTTAATCTTGAGTCTTGTAACATTACCCCTATTAACAGTTTCCTTCATCCAGTTAACAAATTCATCCTTTGTCTGGTAGAACGCATTCTTCCCTTTGCTGTTATTTTCTATAAAAACCAATGCATCTACCACATCTCCGTTACATGCTTCCAAAGCTTCCTTTGCAGCAGTATAGGAGACACCTGTTCTTTCCCTTATCAAGTCCACCTTCTCAAGAGTAATTTCACTCATTTCATTCACCTTCCTTTATAAAATCAAGCATTTGTAAGCTTTTGGGGACCCTTGAATAGTTAGTTGATATAAACATCTGCATCAATCTCTTCAGTTCTCTCTTTACTTCATCCGATACGTTTATTCTGTAGGCTTTTTCCAGCGGCATGCTGCTCAAGTATTTGAGTACATTGAAAGCAGGTCTGCTTATCACGCTTCCCATACTTTTGGGGCATTCACTGCATATGCCGCCGTAATATTGAAAGCTAATGTAGTTGCTGCCTTCTATCTTCCTTCTGCATATGCCGCATTCATTGAAGTTTATGGCATATCCCGTATGATTAAGGACGTTGAGTTCATAGGTCCTTAAGAGAATCTCATCATCCACCGCACGGCTTTTAAGTAGATACAGGGTAGACACCATTATCTTGAAGAGTTCTCTGTTACTCTCCTCGTCTACCATGGATATATCTATGAGTTCACATATATATGAGGCATAGGTCAATGTATCCAGGTCACTCAAAAAACCCTGAAAGGATTCTATCGTCTTTCCCTCACTTAATATGTACATGCTTTTTCCCTTGAAAACTGTATATTCCCCATAACAGAAGGGCAGTGTTATGGAAAAGTATTTGCTTTTATTCTTTTTAGCACCCTTTGCAATAGCGGATACCTTTCCAAGCTTATCGGTAAAAAGCCAAACTATCTTATCATTTTCTCCGTAATCCACTGTTTTTATTACTACAGCTCTGCAATTAAAAACTGACAGAAAATCATCTCCATTTTACTTTTTTATATTATACCCCAAATCCTTTAAATAGGTAGGGTTATCTCTCCATTCCTTACGGACCTTTACCCATATATTAAGGTCCACACTGCTTCCGAGGAGTTTTTCAATATCCTCCCTGGAATACTTTGTTATCTTTGAAAGCATGCTGCCCTCTTTTCCTATGATGATTCCCTTGTGGGAATCCTTTTCGCATAGCATGTTAGCCTCTATTATGTATTTTCCCTTCTCATTTTTCTTATAAGATACAAGCTCCACTGCTATGCCGTGTGGAACCTCCTCCTTTAGCAACCTTAAGGCCTTTTCTCTTATCATTTCCGTAACCACGAATTTTTCCTGTACATCCGCCACCATGTCCTCCGGGTAGTACATGGGCCCTTCCGGCAAGTTATCCACTATAAGCTTGAGAAGGGTGTCCGTATTTTTGCCCTTCAGGGCTGAAATAGGAATTATCTCCTTGAATTCAAAATGATCACTGTACTCCTTCAGAGTCTTCGCTACTCTTTCCTGTGTAGCCTCGTCAATTTTGTTCAGTACCAGGAACACCGGTTTGTCAATACCTCGGAGTTCTTCAAGGATCATGGTGTCTCCTCTACCGATTTCATCGTCCGGATTGGTCAGAAACAGTATTACATCCACATTCCTGACGGATTCCTTTGCTATCTTCACCATGAACTCGCCAAGCTTGTGCCTCGGCTTATGGATTCCTGGCGTATCGACGAATACTATCTGATATTCCTTCCCCGTAAGAATAGTATGTATATTATTTCTCGTAGTTTGAGGTTTGTTAGAAACGATAACCAACTTTTCACCCATCAATTGATTTAGAAGGGTAGATTTTCCCACATTTGGTCTTCCTATTATTGTCACATATCCCGATTTAAACATTAGTCCATCTTCTCCTTATCCAGATCTCTCTTTGTAAATGCCCCAGGCAATATATTACAAAGTTTTTCTACTATGTATTCTTTCTCATTCTTTGCCAGGATTATTTCCATGTTCATATCACTTGCAAATTCCGCCAAAACCTGTCTGCATATGCCGCAGGGATATGTAAAGCTGCTTATATCCCCTACAATGGCTACGGCAGTTATGTATTTCGCGCCTTCCGAGACAGCTTTAAATACCGCAGTCCTCTCAGCGCAATTGGTAGCGCCAAAGGAGGCATTCTCTATGTTACAGCCGCTGAAGATCCTTCCATCGTCAGTAAAAACGGCAGCTCCTACTTTGAAATTGGAATAAGGCACATAGGCCTTTTTACGCGCTTCTACCGCCTCTTTTATGAGTATCTCATAATTCATGTTAAACACCTCGTTGTATAAATTATAGCACTAATACAAATCTTTGCAATGGCCCTATAAATCTCCAAAACCATTACACCTCATCAGCTGAAAATCCTGAAAATAAAGAGGGTGAGAAGGGTGCCGAAGATGGCTCCCATGATTACCTCCAGGATTGAATGTATCTCTGAGTCCACTCTGCTCTGAGCCACTATAAAGGCCAGCAGGTAACTAAGCATTATTGACAAAGGCTCTTCAGTAATAAGCGCGATGGTAGTTGCTATACAAAAAGCCAGCGCACTGTGGCCGCTGGGCATACCGCCCCGCAGCGGAGTACCCTCACCATATATTGCCTTTACTATTATTGTTGTCATACAGACTATGACTAATACCAGAAACAGCATATAGGGGTTGGATTGTTTGATTTTTGTTATTACACCGAAGCTTATATTCGTAAATCTATCCCAGAATATAATATAACCCACGATTGCTGCATTTATAGCGGTAACCAGTACTGCTCCCGCAGCAGTGTTCTTTGCAATCTTCGCCAGAGGATGGTAGTAGTTTGTGGTGGCATCGATGGCACTTTCCACTGCCGTATTTATTAGTTCTGCAGCCAAAACCATGGTTATGGTTATCGCCAGTATTAAAAGTTCGGTTTTGCTTAAATCATAAAAGAAGCATGCGGTAAGCACGATGAGTGCCGCTGCCATATGGATACGCATATTTCTTTGGGTTCTTACAGCATATATTATTCCCTCAATCGCATAATTAAAACTATCAACAAGCTTTCTTATCTTCATAGTATCTCCTTCAACCCATTAATCTCTATTAATATCAAACCGCGAAAGTATAAATTCTTCTCTTTCCCGCATCCTTATCTTATCCTGTTCCTTCATATGGTCATATCCGAGGAGGTGCAGTACGGAATGCACCACAAGATATGTCAATTCTCTTTTAAAGGAATGGCCATACTCCAGCCTCTGCTCACAAGCTCTTTCAAGGGAGAGTACTATATCTCCAAGGACAAGCTCTTCCCCATCCATTTCTCTGGCATCAAAGGTACTGTCCTTATATACTTCCTTAAAAACTTTTCCGTCAGGATAGTCAAGCATCGGAAAAGACAACACATCTGTCACCCTGTCTATATTTCTATGCTCCCTGTTAATTTCCCTGATCTCTTCATTATTAACCAAAACCACGCTTATCTGAACCTTGCCCTCCACGTTTTCCTCCCGGAGTGCAAAGTCTATTATTTCATTCAGCAGTGCTTCATGTTCACTGTTCCAGTCTATCTCGTCCTGTCCATTTTCAATGTAAATCATAGTTTATCTCCCTGACCTCACCAATATTTTTTTCTTCCGGATATTCTATCCTTTGATGATAAATACCGCTTAATGTCTTTAAAAAAGTTTTCTTTATTATTTCCAATTCATTAAAAGTTAAATCACTGCCATTAAGCTGGCCGTCGTTTAATTTATCTTTAAAAAGGTTATTTACCATTGTTTCTATCTTTTCCACGGTAGGCTCACTTAGAGACCGTACTGCAGCTTCGACACAATCAGCCAGCATCACAATGGCGGTTTCCTTGGCCTTTGGCACAGGACCGGAATACCTGAAATCCTCCTCTGCAACCTCCTCCGGATGGTCCGAGGAATTTTTCATGGTAATATAAAAGTATTTTACAAGAGAGTTCCCATGATGCTGCTCTATGAACTCAAGTAGGCACTGTGGAATCCTGTGGACCTTGGCCAGTTCCAAACCGTCCTTGACGTGAGAAATAATAATCAAGGCACTCAAATTTGGTGTAATTTTATTATGGGGGTTTTCCGCCCCCATCTGATTCTCCTTGAAGAAATAAGGCCGCTTTATTTTACCCACATCATGATAATAAGCTCCAACCCTGGCCAGAAGAGAATTTGCTCCAATTTCCTCTGCAGCCACCTCTGCCAGATTTGCCACCAGTATACTGTGGTGATATGTACCCGGAGCCTCCAGGAGAAGTCTCTTCAACAGAGGCTGGTTTGGATTTCCAAGTTCCAGCAGCTTTACAACAGTAACAATATCGAAGGTGCTTTCAAAGAAGGGAAGCAGCCCCACCGTCAGTACCGCCGATATTATGCTGCCTATGGATGCTATTCCGGCCCTCTTTATTATCTCAATGGTATTGCTGCTCAATAATATACCTATGCTGAAGGTACACATTACGTTAACAATTGTAATAAAAATTGTAGCCAGGAATATATCATTCCTTGCCTGCATCTTTCTAAGTATAACCGCACCCATAACCGTGTTCAATATTGCCAGTGCGGTAGCCTCAAGATTAAAGCCGACACTTGCGCTTATGAGTATTATATTCAGCACACCCGCCGCCAATGAGATCTTGTAGTTTATCAGCATAGCCATCAAAAGCGGTACACAGGCAAAGGGTATTAGGAAGGGTGAAACCATACCTACTGTTCTTGTCAGAACAACGGATAGGCATGTCAAAACACTGATGAGTATCAGCTTTTTATTGCTTTGATAGATAGATTTGTAATATCTGAGCAGATAAGACCATTGAAGAAGTAAAACCATAAGCACCAGTATAACAAGTCCTGTATAGAGCCTCCACTGCACAGTAGAATCTTCATCCAGCAGATTCAGCTGTTTAAGCAGGTTTATTTGTTCTTGAGTAACCGGTTCCCCGTTCTTTACAATTATCTGATCCTTCTTTATCGTTACCTGCTCAACCTTATCAGCCGCATTCTTTTTAGCGTCTTCAGTTCTTTCAGAGTCCAAAATGAGATTGGGCTGAATCTGAGTATATCCTATATTTGTTCCAAGTACCTTTAAGGGATCAGTGAGATTGGAACTGTTAAACCTGGTGGCTATTGCCTCCTGTGCCCTCTTTATATCCTCCGGCTTATCCTCCCCGATTCTGCTGCTGTCGTATATTTCACTGATGTATTGTATCAGGTAATCCTTTAGGGTTTGTGCATCCTCCTTTTTCAGATCTACAAGAGACCCAAAATATTCATCGGACAGCTTTATGGATGTCAGACTTTTTAATTTGCTGACCTTGGCCTGTTTATCTGTCACATTTCCTCTCATATCCTCCAGTGCCAGAAAGAGTGAACGAATATTTTCTATGGCTGTATTTTTCACTTCATTTTTCTTGGTAAACTGCGAGTCAACCGCGTCTTCAGCCTGCTTGCGTTTTTCAGCAGTGGCCGCTTCATCTACCACTTCCACCGGTGCTTTTATATCAACCTTTGCGATATCCCCTTCCTTAAGTGAGTACTTGGGGGCTATCAATGCTGACATCAGAGTAAAAAACAGGACAGAAAAACTTATGATGAATATTGCTGACTTTTTAAAACTATCAAGTTTACCATTTTTTTTAGGATTGTTCTTTTCCATTTTTTCTCCTTTTTCAAACAGGCGAACCTATTTGACTTTCTGCTCTTCGGCAATATCAATCTCCACCACAAAAACGGCCCTTACCTTTATGTTGTTTCCAGGCTTTTCCCTATCTACAATCTTGTCTACAAGCTTTGCTGATTTGTCGTTAAGGGACTCCATAGTTTTTTTATACAGTTCATTTACTGTATCCTCTACGGTCTTATCCTCATCAAGAATAAACTCAACGGGTTTTGTCTCAGAATATACCTCATTCTTAAGAAATCCCTTATTATCTACTATTTTATCACAACTGGCAAATTTGTTTAAACTTTTTTTCAGATAAATTTTCCTGCCCATTACTTCTATATATGTATTCTCCGCCTTTCTTCCGGTGGGCTCATACCTTAGGCCTTTAAGCTGCATTTCCCTTTCATATTCATAATAGGTTTTAGCTATTACCTGTCCCTTAGCATGGACTGGGTAAACAGAGCCTTCCTTCCCCTGTTCACCCTTGATCAGTACCTGTCCTTTCTTCACTATATCCCCGGTCTTAACTACCGGTGTACCAGAAGTTGAGAATATTGTAACAACTTGTCCGTCAGCCTTGGCTACTACATCGCATGCTTCTTTGTCTTCTGTTATAACCGGCGGCGGTATTCTTTCCGCCACTGTGACCTTCAGTGCGGAACCTTCCATTCTAACCCTGACATACATTATGTTATTGTTATCCTTCAACATCCTGTCCTCTATAAGCCTTACATCCACCTTGCTCTTGGCAATTCCGGGCTTGATGCCGTAGCTGTATATCTTTTGTCTGACCTCATAGGGACTCAAATACTTATCGGTAGTTATATTCACTGACCATATAAAGGTTGACAGGTAAAATATAGCCCCGGCAAAGATTAAAGTACCGCCTACAAGTGATATCTGGCGTTTAATCTTATAAAGATAAAAAAATAGGCCTTCCCGTCCAGTAATCCTTATGCGAGTATTTGTTTTCTTGCATATCTCCTTGACCTTGTCGTATTCCCGGATACTTATTTCCATTGTCATTGTAGTTATGTCAACCCTTGAAATGTTCCGGGCTTTAATATCACTTTTCCAAAGCAGGTTTAAAAATTTTTCAGGAAGCATTGACTGTATCTCGATAGTGACAACTCCATTATTATACTTTGAAAAATTCATTTTCCTTTCCCCTCGTAGTATATTGCTTTGAAACTGCCGCTGATAGTGATAGTACTGCCTCCCAAAAAAAGTATTTCAAATTTTTCTCCTGAAATTGAAATTAACCCAACATTGGAATTGATCTTTACCTCTTTCTCATCGAAGAGAACAATGCCCTTATGGTTTTCTATTGTTATCTCATTGTTTCCGGTAACACTGATCTTCGGTATATTCAGCACCACATCCCTCGGCAGGTCCAGTTGATTTGCTAAGCCTTCCCTTGCTTTATTTATCTTGTCCTCCACATTTTCACCTCAAAAATTACTTTCATATTAAATCTATGAAAAATACCCGCAATAAATGACAAAAGAGATATCCCGTACCGAGATATCTCTTCTTACATTTTCATTATTTACCTAAATGCTCTTTTACA
Source organism: Bacillota bacterium (assembly GCA_030706065.1). Classification (GTDB taxonomy): domain Bacteria; phylum Bacillota; class Clostridia; order Clostridiales; family Clostridiaceae; genus JAEZDX01. The sequence continues at coordinate 10,674 of JAUZPH010000042.1, forward strand.
ATGGTACTGACTACTTTTCCGTCAGCTCTGCCCTTTGTTCTATCAATAACAGCCGACATCAATCTTCCCATATCCTTCATGCTATTTGCACCTACTTCAACGGCTGCAACTCGTACTATTTCGTATATTTCATCTTCACTTAACTGCTGAGGAAGGTAACTTAACAAAATTTCAATTTCGGCATTCGCCTTATCAACGAGATCTTGCCTGTTTCCTTTTTCAAATTCAACAATGGCTTCACGCCGCTGTTTTACTTCCCTAGCCAATATTTCCAAGATGGTATCATCATCTACACTGGTGTCTCCAACCCTCTTTTCTTCCAGAAGGATTGCAGCCCTTGCAGTGCTGATGGTATCCGCTCTGAACTTATCCCTAGCCTTTAAAGCTTGCTTCCAGTCTTCTTGAAGTCTTTCTTTAATTGGCATAACGGTACCTTCTTTCGAAAAATGTTCTATTTAAATTTTCTTTTTCTTGCTGCTTCAGATTTCTTCTTTCTCTTTACGCTTGGCTTTTCATAATGCTCTCTTTTTCTAACTTCTGAGAGAACACCAGCCCTAGCGCATTTTCTCTTAAATCTTCTCAAAGCACTTTCAAGAGTTTCATTTTCTCCAACTTTTATTTCTGACATCTATATCCCTCCCTCCGCTAGCTCTAATCCTATTAAGCAATAAAATCAGCCATTGGATACAAATAACACAGTGAATATTATACATTAAATGCTTATACACTGTCAAGATTTTCATTAACTATTGAAACATATAAACACATTTTAGCCCGGAGGCCATTTCAAATCTCTTCCTCCCAGCAGGTGATAGTGTAGATGTTTCACTGTCTGTCCGGCTCGCTCGCCGCAGTTTGTCACCACCCTGTAGCCTTCATCGGCGATACCAAGATGCCTTGCTATCTCCTTGGCGGCTTGAAATATATTCCCTATTATATTAACATCCTGATCTTCAATATCATTTACACTGGCAATATGTCTTCTCGGTATTATTATTATATGTACCGGAGCTTCAGGATTTATATCCTTAAAAGCCAGTACATTGGCACTTTCAAATACCTTTTCAGAAGGTATCTCTCCATTCCCTATCTTGCAGAATATGCAGTCACTCATATTATTCACCTCCTTGTATTCCTTATTAGCAGACTGCTGAATTTCATTATTAACTGCCAATTGTCAAGTGTCCATTATGAATTGTTAACCCTCATATTCCATATTATACCTCGATAACCTCGCCATATGCAAACTCATTCTCAGATTTCACTATAGAAGTTTTCAATATTTTTCCGATAATATCATCTGAAAAAGACTCGACTACCACTTTCACATAATTCGGGGTATATCCTTCATAATAATTGCCATCAAGCGATGATTTTTGTTCATATAATACGTCTGTTTCCATACCTACAAGGGTTTTGATAAAACTGCTCTCGTTTAAATTATTTAATTCTATGAGCAGTTCACTCCTTCTATCCTTTTCCGCCGGAGAAACATCATCCTTCAGCCGCGCTGCGGAGGTGCCCTTTCTTGGGCTGTATTTAAATACATGGGTTTTTGTCAGGGTTAAATTCTTCAGAAACTCATAAGTGCGATCAAATTCTTCTACAGTTTCCCCAGGAAAGCCTACAATTATGTCTGTGGTTATAGAAACATCTTTTATTCTATTTCTCAGTTCACTGACAATTTTCCTGTATTCCTCTGCAGTATACCTTCTGTTCATCCTTTTCAAGGTGGCATTACAGCCGCTTTGAAGTGAAAGATGGAAATGAGGGCAGAGCTTTTGAAGTCCTTTTATTCTGTCCATCACACCTTCCGTAAAGAAAGTTGGATCAATAGAACCTATCCTTATCCTTTCTATACCGTCAATAAAATTTATCTTTTCTAAGATATCTACAAGGGTAATGCCGCCCTCCAGATCCATGCCGTAGGAAGCAATGTGTATCCCGGAAAGGATTATCTCTTTAAAGCCGTTAGCAGCCAGCTCCCTGACCTCGGAAACAATCTTTTCCGGATCCTTACTGCATACACCGCCTCTTGCATATGGTATAAGGCAGTATGAACAGAATCTGTTGCAGCCGTCCTGTATCTTTAAAAAGGCACGAGTTCTGTCCTGGTAGGTTCCTATGGACAATTCCTCGAAAGTGTTATTCCGCAGTACATCCTTGACTTCAACTATCTTATCTTTTTCGTCCAGTGACCTGTTCACCCAGTATACTATATCGCCCTTGTTTCTGCTTCCCAGGACAACATCCACCCCATCGATGGAGGCGACTTCTTCAGGTGCCACTTGTGAATAGCATCCTACCACAGCGATAATTGCATCTTCATTCTTCCTCCTTGCCCTGCCTATCATCTGTCTGGACTTCTTATCACCCATGTTGGTTACGGTACAGGTATTTATTACATATACATCCGAGTAATCTTGAAATTTCACCACTTCATATCCGTCTCTTATAAATTTTTCCGCCATAGCCTCGGACTCATACTGATTAACCCTGCAGCCGAGTGTGGCAAATGCTACTTTCATTAACCTATTCCCCCTAGTAATTCTTATACTGCAGTAAAGGTTATTAACCTTTACCCCCTAGTATTCCTTATTCTGCCGCAAAGATTATCAATCTTTGCCCCCTAGTATTCCTTATTCTCCCGCAAAGCTTATTAATCTTTGCCCCCTAGTAATTCATATACTGCAGTAAGGATTATTACTCCTCACCACCTAAATCTCCCAGTTCATACTGCAAAATCGAAGCCGCCACCAGCCCTGCAGTTTCAGTCCTTAAAATTCTCGGCCCAAGAGTCACAATATAGGCTCCCAGTTTTTTCAGTTCCTCAATTTCGCTCTCCTCGAAACCGCCCTCCGGGCCTATTATCACTGCTGCACTGCTAACTTCCTTATTCATACCGCTGCACATTTTTTTTATGCCAAAGCCTTCTTCATTCTCATAAGGGACCACTATCA
>JAUZPH010000420.1 GCA_030706065.1 Bacillota bacterium
TAGGTACTTACATAAAATAATATCAAACATCCAAAGACCTTCCAATAATTATATCGAACAAGCTGATAGCTTCTCTTTATTGAAGAAAAGACCCCCTTTCCTTCCAAAACCATAGAATGTACCGAAAAACTGAATATGGAGATAAAACCTATGATGACAGCTGCCGCCAAAAGCATTGTCAGCATGATCAGAAAGATAATCAGCACTATCCCCCAATTATAATCCTCAATTGAGACGATTATGCCGCCAAAAGCAGAGGTGAATGCACGTCCCAAAGCATATAATACTACTGCAAGGGGAAGGGCTATGAGTGTTATAACAATTATAAGGCCGCATATCTTGATAAAGTTGGCAAAGGCTGTTTTAAAAGCTCCCATGGCATCAACCTTTTGTTTAAAGTATTCCTGGCCAACAATTTTTATAATTCCTGCGTTGACGGTCAATAGAACGGCAAAGCCTATGATGAATAAAAGGGGTAAAATAACATATATAAATGCTTCTCTGGAGATCAGTACCCCAATGATGGAGATTAAGGTCAACGCAAAGGCACCTCCAAGCCATACAACTCCATAGAGGAGAACAAAGGCTACAATACTCTTCATATATTTCCTTAAAAGTTCGATAGACTTGTCCATTATTTCCGAAAGACTCATTACTCCCATAGTATATCTCCTTACAACATAATTCTTGTCGCCTATTTATATTTTACTAAAACTTGAAGAAAATAGGAAGGAAAATGTGCATAACCCTATCCATATATAATTTTAGGCTGGAAAAAAGCGCCGTTAATTTGTTATCAGCGCATACATTATTTCCATGGAGAACTTTGATTCATATTATTATTGAACGCCTCTCCTATAACTATTTTATGCATATATGGTTTTAGCCTTTAACTGCTCCAGCCATTAAACTTCTTTGTACCTGACTGCTTAAGGGAATATATATAATTATCGTTGGCAATGTACCTATTACCAAACCGGCCAAAATCGGGCCCCATTCGGTAGTATACTGCCCTGCCATGGACATTATTCCTACAGTCAGCGTTTCCAGACTTGGATTATTCAAGAAGGTTATTGCAAACATCAATTCATTCCAGCTTGACAGATATGTAAATATGGAAACAGTAGCCAATGATGGTGTGAGCAGGGGCAGAACAATTCTGTAAAAGATTTGAAATACGTTGCAGCCATCTATGCAGGCTGCTTCCTCCAGTTCCCTCGGTATTCCTTCAAGAAAGCTCGTCATTATAAAGATTCCCATTGGAAGTGCAAATGCAACATATGGAATTACCAAGGCCCAGTAGGTATTCAGCAAATATAGTTTTCCAAGTATCAGAAATAACGGTAATAATGTTGAATGTATGGGTATCATCATTCCCAACAGGAAAAAAACCAGTGTGAGCCTGCTGTATTTCCATTTCATACGTACTATGGCATAGGATGATGTTGCTATTAAAATATCGGAAATAATTATAGTTAATGCAGTGACAATTACACTGTTCAAAAAAAACACTGCAACATTACCGCCGGTAAGAGCGTCGCTGTAGTTGGAAAATCTCCATGCCTTTGGCAGGCCCAATACATTTCCCCCGAAAATTTCTGCATTATCTTTAAAGGAATCTATTATCAGCCAAACCAAAGGATACAGCTGAATTATTCCAACTATAATCAATATAATCAGTAATATTGCCCCGCTTATATTGAATCTGCCGCCCACGTCCTTCTTTTTCACCGATTCCATGAGTTTTCCTCCTCGTCCCATTAATCTAGATCTCACTCTTTCTGCCTTCGAATAATTTGCGGATTATTAAAGTAACCACAAGGCACTCTATTATAATGAATGTAGAAATAGCACTGCCATAGCCGTACTGGTACTTGTTAAAAATTGTATTGTACATCAGCGTGCTTGGGACCTCACTGGCATGCAGAGGCCCCCCGTTAGTCAGTATGTAAATCAAATCAAAGGCTTTAAAAGAACCTATTACTGCAAATATTACGCATACCTGAAGAATTGGCTTAATAAGAGGAATGGTTATTCTGGCCGCCATTTGATACTCTGTTGCCCCATCAATTTTACCTGCTTCGTATATTTCAGGTGAAATTGATTTGATTGATGCGTACATCAAAAGCATATGATATCCTATATACTGCCATATAATCGGTATGAAAGCAGCATAGAGAGCTGTTTTTGTACTGGCTAACCAGGGCTGTGCATATTTCCCAAGGCCAATGCTTCTAAGAATAATGTTTAACATCCCATAATCCGAATTATATATTTTCATCCAAAGCTGGCCTATAACAACTGTTGATACTATAACAGGAATAAAATATATAGTCCTGAAGAAGCTTTCTCCCTTTACCCCTCTGGCTAAAATCAGAGCAAGTATAAGTGATAAAGGCAGCTGTATAATAACAGAAAGAATAGCCAGAATAAATGAATTCCCCACGGATTTTAAAAATCCGTCTGTATTATTTACAAATAAATTCACATAATTCTTTAGTCCTATAAAGGTTCCGCTTCCTATTCCATTCCAGTCTAACAGGCTGTAATACGTCGAAAATATAATAGGCAGTATAATAGCTACAATAAATATTAGAATGGCCGGAAAAACGAATAAAAATATGGCCTTTTTATCTCCTAAAAGCCTATCCATGCATGATACCTCCCCGTTTTACAGGATTTTCATTATTTTTGCATTTAAATTCTCCCGCTTGGTACTTTATGTACACTCAGCAGGAGAATTTATTGAAGGTTTATTTATTATTACTAATACTGTTCATCTGCGTTACAAATTGCTGTGGAGTTATCGTTTTTCCAAAAATCTGTTGAACAAGACTCTTATGAAGGTCTGCATCTGCTCCACCAAGATAACTATCCCACCAAACGGTATTTCCGGTAGACTTTTGAGCTATGTCAGCTATTTGTTTAAACAGCGGAGAAAGCTTTGAAGTATCCGCAGTCACTTTCCAAGTCGGTATCCCTGCACCTTCTGCATACAACCTTGCAGATATATTCTGAGCTATAAATTTAACGGCTCTGGCAGCTTCATCCTTATTCTTTGTATTTGCACTGACCATAAACCCGCCTATGGCTCCCCCCAAAACCTCATTGGCATTACCTTTTCCTCCGGTAACCACAGGGAAATTCAAGGCAGTAACTTTACCCTTCACTGCCGAATTCTCAACAGCATCACTAAACCATTCTCCCATATAGTACATAGGAATCTTTCCTGAAAGGAAAGGTACCTCGGCTTCATCTCTTGTAAGTCCCATGGCAGCAGGATCAAAGGCGCCTGCATCAACAAGTTGGGTTAATAATGATACAGCATCTGAAAATGCCGGATCGGAGAAGTTAGTCTTCTTTGCCAAGGCATCATTGCACAGCTTGGAGCCGCCCGACCGAAGTGCCAAGGCATCATATAAGAACATTCCCGGCCATAAGTCTTTTTCTCCGACAGCTATGGGAGTTATGCCTTTAGCCCTGAAGGCCTTTACAGCTGCCAATAAATCCTCAAAGGTTTGAGGAATTTTAACATTGTTACTGGTGAACAAATCATTATTTACGTAGAGGGCGGCAAAATCGCTGCTGTATGGCAGCCCATAGACCTTATTATTATATGTTAGATAATTAAGAGTTCCCGGCATTAATTTATCCTTAGTTCCATCATTAAGATAGCTGTCCAGTTCCAAAAGCTTTCCTGCTTGAACAAAGGGTTGAGAGAAACCGGCACCCCAGGAAACAAATATATCGGGAGCCTGGTTTGCAGATATGGCAGTCTTTATTTTTGTCTTGAAGGCTTCATTTTCAATAGCCTGCACATTAATTTGAGTGTTCGGATTAGCGGTATTCCAATCGCTGATTACAGCATCTATATTTTTCTTGTTTGGATCGGTGGTTGATGTCCAAATGTGCCAAAAATTCAAGGTAA
>JAUZPH010000421.1 GCA_030706065.1 Bacillota bacterium
ATCGGCACAACCACCATAGATAGGCATGAAATTTATGTCGAAGATTAAGAATTTTTCGGTTCCCCTTATTATGGATTTATGTTATAATTTAACATAGAGAAAATAGAAATATATAAGGGTATCTTTAATTATTATTTGTTGGGTATATGGGAAGGGTAAGTAGGGTATGAGAAAAATCAGGGTTATAGTAATTTTAATTACTGTATTTGTTTTGTTGTTCTTTGGGCAGGATATATTCCATAATTCGGTGGACTATATCCAATGGAAACAGTTAAGCTCCAAACTTCAGGAGGCTAAGATATCGGAGGTTATCCTGGAGTCCGGAACACCGGTAAAGCTTGCAGAAAACGAAAAACTGGACTTGATAAGCTACTTGAAGGAAGCCAGGTTTTATAAGAGTAACTGGCGTAAGTCAGGCACAACAGGGCCGGTTATCACCATAGCCTTCAAGGATGGTTCGAAGGAATACTACGAATACTGTGGAAATGCCATATTTGAGACTGCCTACAGAGATTCTCAATTCCTGATAAAAAGTACCGATATTGAAGCGGTTCTTAAAAGGTATAATATAAGCTTGAATTAACGAAGATAAAGACGAGGTACTCATGAAAGTGGATACCTCGTCCTATCACTTATAGGGGTTCTGTGGAATATAAATAAAATATGGATGCCCGTCAGCAGTTATGTTTCTGTTATGTACGGCGCAGTCCCATGAAAGATAACTTTAGTAAACAACTCCAATGAGTTTAATGATATTTACAGCCTTTTCAAAGTATAGTATATTTATATAGACATTTAAAATAGGAGGCTTTCAGCTGTATATAGCTGCGGAAATTTATATCTTAATCTATCGCCTTCGAAAAATCGTTGAAGATTCGATATTTTCTCAGGCGAATACTAAAGGTTTAAATTCCCGCATCTTCAAAGAGATGTTTATTCCTGTTTTATTGAATAATGTTAATGAGAGGTGATAATCATGGAAAACATCAATATGCCAAGCTATGCTCACCTTGAAGAAATACAACTTTCCATATTTGAAAGCGAAACTGCACATTATGGAGGCAATCAGTATTGGTTTCCGAAAAAGCTTCATCAGCTAAGTGGCTGCGGGCCGGTGGCTGCAGCCAATATAACGGCTTATTTGTCACAGGCTTTTCCAGATAGATTTAAAGCATTGTATCCCTATGAGGGTATTATTAACAAGAAAGATTTTGTGGAACATATGGTAGAGGTCCGCAAATATGTTATACCGGGTATGCGGGGACTGACTTCAGTTCATCAATTTGTGGAGAATACTTTAACCTTTGCAATGCAGAGGGGTATCTCCCTGGTGCCCCATATCCTGGACGATGATAATGCAAGTATGGAGGAGGCTGTATACTACATTTCCGAGGCACTTAAAATAAAGCTTCCCGTAGCAATTCTTGTTCTTACTCATCCGGTAAAGGAATTTGACGAATATGTCTGGCATTGGATGACAATCACTCATTTGAGGCTGGATCCGAAGGACAACACCTACTATATAACGGCCTCGACCTACGGTGAGCGCCACGAAATCAATTTCGATCTGCTTTGGAACCATAGGAGACGGTCAAAGGACATAATAAAGCTGGCATACTTTACTTAATGGCATACAAAGTTTTATGCCTCAAACAGTACATTTAATGAACGTGCCAGGATAAAATTGTCCGGTGCATAGTGATAATAAGCACATTTCTAATGATTTTAATGCATTTCAGAATAGAGAAAAATCCTCCATAATATATATTGGAATACAGATTTGAGGAGGTATTGATATGGCTAAAGCTTTAATCTTAATAGACATACAGAATTTTTACTTTGGAGAGAAGGGCCTGACAGGATGTGTGCAGGCAAGCCAGAATGCGAAGGAATTGCTGAGCTTTTTCAGGGAAAGGAATATGCCGGTATTTCATGTCATGCATGATATTGACAGGGGCAGTTTGAAGGCAAATGAAAAGTATCTTATGGATATCCATGATAATGTAAAGCCGGTTGAAGGAGAAACGGTAATAGTGAAACTTACTCCGGGGAGTTTCAAAGGCACAGATCTTTTGCCAAGGCTGAAGGAAAAGGAGATTGATGAACTGGTAATCTGCGGGATGATGAGCCACATGTGCGTAGACACAACTACAAGGGAAGCCTTTGACCTGGGGTTCAAGTGTACGGTAATCCATGATGCCTGCGCCACAAGGCCGCTGTCCTTTAATGGCGTTGAGGTGCCAGCAGAACATGTTCATGCATCTGCCATGGCCGCTTTGAGTTTTGCCTTTGCAAATTTGATGACAGTAGAAGAGTTTACGGCATAAGTAGAAAACACACCTCATATCTGATATGATAGAGGTGTGTTTGTTATTTTGTGGAAGTCATTTAGGTTGACTTATAGAGGTGAAAGATGGAGTTTTATATTGAAAATCCCAAAAGCAATTTAAAGCTGCCCGTTTATGTTGAGGAGAATAAACTCAATATTAAAGGTATTTCCATGCTTAAGCTTATATTGGTGGGAGAGGGAAATGGAATTGCTGAAGTAAATGGAGATAAATTTGCTGCTGCGGCACCGGTTTTGTTCTGCCTGAATGACAGAGAGTCCTTTAAGGTGCTTGAAGAGGAAAATATGAAGGCACGGATGGTCTGTTTCAGCCCGGCAATGGTCAATACTGCCTTTGATATTGAAAACATTTATGGAAAGCTTGAAGGTTTTCCGGAGACCACCAGACTTGATCATTTCTATTTTATACCTTTCATAAAAAGGTCAGGCGATTTCAGAGGAAAGATGGATTTGGGGCCTAATTCCTATAAAAAGCTCTCATCTCTCATTGATGCATTGAAACAGCAGAATATAAACTACAGTGACGGCTTTTGGCCCTGCAGAAACAGGTCCTTTATAATAGAATTGCTGCTGTCTGTGTCTCATATTTACGCTGAAAACCTATCGGGAGTTCTGGAACTTTCATCATCTGGTTCTAATATTCAGGATATTCTGCTGTACCTCCAGCTCAATTACAACACAAAGATAAGAATACAGGACATAACAAGCAGATTCCATACCAACAGAAATACTCTCAGTAAGAGGTTTAAAGAGGAAACGGGCTTGTCTGTCATGGATTATATGCTTAGATTAAGGATTAAAATTGCCTGTATACTACTGAGAGATACTAACCTTCCGATAACGGAGGTAATGGAGAGGGCCGGCTTTACAGATGCCAGTTACTGGGGGCGGGCATTCAAACGCTTCACAGGTATGACTCCTACGGATTACAGAAGGAGACAGGTATAAAACTTCAAGACTGCTTCAATCTAGCAAGATAAAGGACTTGAACGTCCTGACTTAATGAAGAGCTGTGACAGCGTAAAATCACATACTGTCACAGCTCTTGGTTTAATAATATTATATAATACAGTTATTTCCATAAAACTAAAATTGTGATCACGGATGCCGACAAACAGCTTAGAAGATTTACCATGTCATTATTTATAAAACGGATGCCGCTTATATGTTCAGTATCTCTTTCATGATGGATTTTCTTTTCTGTAACCTTACCACATACCACACATCTGTATTTTGCCTGAAGCAGTGCTCCAAGGAAGCTGTCGATAATTGAGCCGAGAAAGCCGGCAGCTGTTATTACTATTGTATGAGTAAGCAGCTCGTTCTCCCATCCACAGGAGAGGACGTATCCTGTAAAGAAGAAAAATCCAATGAATACAGCTCCGGATATACTTGCTGTTATTCCAAGAATACTTACGGCTCCGGAATTTCCCCTCTGTGTTCTTTTCAGAGTAAGGATGGAAATAGGTTCACCCTTGCTTAAAACCCCGATTTCCGATGCCCAGGTATCTGCATTTGCCGAGGCAAAGGAGGCAGCATATGCAAAGATAAATACAGGGGTTTTGGTTTGA
>JAUZPH010000422.1 GCA_030706065.1 Bacillota bacterium
CCAGTACCTCCAGCAATCTGTTCCTGGTATAAACTTTATCCGCTTCATCCATCAGGCTCTTACTTGCACCATATTGGAGAAGCCTCTCTATTTCCTCGCATATATTTATATTCATAGCCTGTCTCCGCCCTTTCAACTAGTCCTTTCTACTATAGCAAATCCAATTTCCTGGCTCCGTCTCCGATATTTACAACGTAGAAATCCGCCTTGTAGCCTATTTTTTCTTCATAGGCCCTGCCGACATTTTCTATAAAACCATCTATAGACTCATTTTTTACTATGCTCACAGTACATCCACCAAAACCTGCACCGGTCATTCGCGAGCCGATGACCCCAGGCTGCTGCCAAGCCAGTTCTGCCAAAGTGTCCAGCTCAATTCCCGTAACTTCGTAATCATCCCTCAGTGACTCATGAGAGTCATTCATCAGCTGTCCAAAAGTTTCAATGTCATTCTGCTCCAGAGCCTTTACTGCCTTTATAGTCCTCTGATTTTCATAGACTGCATGTCTCGCACGCCTTACATTAATTCTGTCTTTGATGAGATGGCTGTATTTTTCAAAGGCTTCTTCATTCAGTTCTCCAAGGGCACTGATATTGATTTCCCCTTGTAAATCCTTAAGTGCTTCCTCACACTGGGCTCTTCTCTCATTATACTTTGAATCTGCAAGCCCTCTGCGTTTGTTTGTGTTGGCTATGATTATAGCTGCATTCTTCAACTCTATCTTTGCATAAGTAAATTTCAATGTATTTGTATCCAGTAAAACTGCATGGCCTTCTTTTCCCATGCCAATGGCAAACTGGTCCATTATTCCGCAGTTTACCCCTATGAATTTATTCTCTGCCAGCTTGCCCAGCTGCACCATCTTTATCATGTCTGCTTCTACATTAAAGATATCCTTTAGTATTACTGCTGTTGCAAGCTCTATGGATGCTGAAGAGGAAAGTCCTGCTCCATTTGGAATGTTGCCAAAGAATAAAGCTTCAAAACCCCCGTCTATATTGAAACCTTCCTGCTTGAAAGCCCAGATTACTCCCTTCGGGTAATTTGCCCAATCATGTTCCTTCACATTTTTAAGCTCTTCAACATCAAATTCTATTATCCCTAACTCCTTAAAGTTTTCCGAATACAAACGTACTAATTTATCCTCTCTCTTTCTGGCAACGGCATAGGTACCTATCGTCAATGCGCAGGGAAACACATGCCCGCCGTTATAATCCGTATGCTCGCCAATTAAATTCACTCTGCCAGGCGCAAAGTAAGTCCGGGCTCCTTCGCCTCCTCCGAATACTTTCTCAAAGCCTGCCTTTAATTCCTTGATCATGTCATCATTCCTCCAAGAGAAAAATTTTTATAAATATATTTTACTAAAATTTTAGTAAAATATATAGAGGTTTTTTACTGTTTTTATTTATAAATTGAGCAGCCCCAAAAATCCAGGCTGAACGGATTCGTGGGGCTGCTCAAATTAGTTTTGTTTAAATTTTTCTCTATATATTCCTTACTTACATAAGAGGATTTTATGTAACTTTTGCTCTATGCAAGAGCTTTTAAGTCAAGGATAAATTCCAAGACCATTTCCTCTCTGGTAGCCCAGGAGGTCACAAGGCGGACAGCAGAATTTTCTTCATCAATCTTTTGCCATACATAAAAGGCGTATTTTTCCAGAAGCCTTTCTATCAAGGTGTTGGGCAGAATGGGGAATATCTGATTTGAAGGAGAATTTGTCAAAAAGGAATATCCCGCTTCAGTGATTCCATTCTTCAGTAATCTGGCCATGCCGTTGGCGTGATCTGCCAGTTCAAAGTATAAATCGTCTCTGAAAAGCTCCAGAAACTGAATACCAAGAAGCCTCCCCTTGGCCAGCATAGCTCCCTTCTGTTTGATATGGAACCTGAAATCCTCTTTAAGGGAATCCCCGCAGATAACCAGTGCTTCCCCGATCAAGGCGCCGCTCTTAGTTCCTCCAATATAGAAAGCATCCACAAACCTGCCCAAATCCGAGAGCTCCATGTCATTCTCCTCGGAACGCAGTGCTGAACCAAGCCTTGCACCATCAACATAGAGGTAAAGGTTCTTTTCCCTGCAGAAGCTGCTCAGGTGCTCCAGTTCAGATTTGCTGTAGATAGATCCGATTTCTGTAGGATTGGATATATAGACAAGCTTTGGTTTTACCATATGCTCGTCAGTATGAGCCTCCAGGGCTGACTGTACATGTTCAGGCTTCAACTTTCCATCGTTGACCTCTATAGAAATAACCTTGTGGCCGGTGGCTTCTATAGCTCCGGTTTCATGGACAAGAATGTGGCCGGTATTGGCTGCTATAGCTGCCTCATGGGGCCTTAAAAAGGCTGAAATTGCAGTCAGATTTGTCTGGGTACCGCCGGGGAAAAAATGAATATCTATATCCTGTCTCTTAATCCTCTCTTTCAATATCTGAGCAGCTTTGATACAATACGGATCCTCTCCATAGCCTTCAAGCTGCTCCATGTTTGTTTCTATCAAGGCATTCAGAATTCTTGGATGTGCCCCTTCGCTGTAATCATTTTTAAAACTGTACATTCTTCTAAAACCTCCTAATATAGATGCGGAAATTTATATTTTCAATTTATCAGGGATGTAAAATTTCTACTATATAGAACCCAAAAAGTCTATTACATTCTGCTCTCGCAAAAATCCGTGAAGATTGGATATTTCGCTCGGCACAATGTAAGACTTTTAATGGGTTCTATATAAATTGAATTCTAATTCGTTGAAATTTTACATCCGGAAAAATCGGTGAAGATTCAATATTTTCTCAGGCGAATACCAAAGGTTTAAATTTCCGCATCTTTACTGCAATAATGACATTATAACTCTATTTTTTACTTCTTTCAAAGAGTTATAACTTTTAACCGCTGAATAACATTTAAAATACAGGAATAATACATAAAGCATAATTATTGTAATGACTTCACTTCTACAGCAAAAGAAAAAGACTGCCTTCAGGTTCTATAGATAACATAAACCTGCTGCAGTCTTTTTCATTTATTGTATATAGGTTAAATATTTGCTTGAAGACCAACCTTGAATTCCATTTATGCTGATCTTATACCAGCTTCCGTCGGAAGTTTGGTCAAGCTTCTGTGCATACTGTCCCTGGCTCAGTACTCCCATTATCTGTGCAGTGGAAGATGGATTCAACCTGATATTCAGCTGATAGACTCCATTTACCGTTACGTACTGGCCTGCCGGCACTGCTCCAAGAATGCTCTCAGACATCCACCCAGTCTTTCCGCTGTAGGTTACCTGATACCATCCGTTGGAATAACCGGCCAAATTGAGTATAGTTCCCCTTGGGACTGTTGTCAAAATTGCATAGCTTGTCCCTGGATTAGCCCTGAGATTTGCATAGGTTGTAACATTTGCTACTTGAGCATAACCGCCAACCTGGAATTGTGGAGTTGCCGTAGTTGTTGAAGTTGTCCCGGAAGATGCAGTTGTCGTCGTTCCGGTTGTAACTGTAGTGGTACCGGTTGTTGATGTCGAAGTCGTACCGGATGTAGTGCTTGCATCGGAAGTTGTCCCCACAGTTGATGAAGTGCCTGCCGATGGTGCAGCAGTATCCTCAAGTATATTTATATATCTTGCCGGTATATATCCATTGTTTATTGTATTCATGCTTAGGAAATATCTCTTTGTCCCCTGTATACCACCGTAGTATTGGTCCGTTGTTGCTTCATAGGTAAAAGCACCACTTATGCCGTTTAAAGTCCCCCACTTGTCGAAAATTACTACGTGGTCGCCTGGCTTGTCCAAAATATCCATGTGCTGCAGGCTGCTCATATCTATCTTTGTAAAATAATTATTGAGAAGAGTAGTTGAAGACTGCTTGTAATCCTGAATGTTGAAGGCAGCCTGTACAAAACCGGAGCAA
>JAUZPH010000423.1 GCA_030706065.1 Bacillota bacterium
GTACTTACTGTCGTTGTTCCTATGTGGGGATGGATTGGTGCCGTAGGAATCGGACTTATTTATTGGGGCTGGCAGGTTATGAATCACAATCATCATTAGCAATTTTATGAGGGGGAGCAATGAGAATTATTGCAATTAAGCTGCCAAGATTTCTTTCCTCTATATTAAAATTTTTTTTCAGAAGGTAACATAAAGTAAAAAAATGCAATTGTAATATTACAACTGCATTTTTTTATTTCTAAACCGCACGCTGCACCTTGCCGGATCTCAGACATCTTGTGCAAACATGTATAGTTTTTGGAGTTCCATCTACTACGGCTTTAACGCTTCTAATATTCGGAGTCCATGTTCTCTTTGATTGACGGTGTGAATGACTATACTGAACACCGAAGACAACACCTTTATTGCAAACTTCACATTTTCTTGACATTGAAAACACCTCCTTATGTAACATCATGACATATATTCTCAAATCAAACCTATATTATTCTAGCACACTATGTATAATATATGCAAGCGAAATATAAAATTAATAGTAGGAAAAGGAGCTATTCGCATTATTTTCTTGAATAAATATGATAATTAATATAAAATAAATTATATGGAAGTATCAAGGAGGAGTAATCATGATAAATATAACTAACGAAAATGGTTTAGTCAGTTATTCTGAAGACGTAATCGCCAATATTGTTGGTTTGTCTACTATGGAGTGTTACGGGGTCGTCGGCATGGCCTCCAAAAATGCAACAGATGGATTCTGGGAGTTGATCAAGGGCGGCAATCTTAGTAAAGGAGTTAAGGTACACTTCAAGAATGAAGAGCTGTCCGTAGAGTTATATGTAGTTGTTGAATACGGTACTAAAATATCTGTAATTGCAAATAATATCATTCAAAAAATCAAATATAACGTAGAAAATTTCACGGGAGTAAAGGTATCGACTATTACTGTGAATGTACAAGGTGTAAGAGTCTAAGGGGGAGAAGACATAAATGAGCAATTTGAAGATAAATGGCGAGAGTTTTTATTATATGATGATCAATGCAAACAATACATTAGAGGAGCAGAAAGAATTTGTAAACTCCCTCAATGTGTTTCCTGTACCGGATGGAGATACCGGAACAAATATGTCCATGACATTTAATGCTGCAGTGGAAGAAATTAAAAATTTGAAGAATGAAACTATCGGAAATATTGCCAAGACCCTGGCAAAGGGTGCTTTAATGGGAGCAAGAGGAAATTCCGGCGTTATCCTTTCTCAGATTCTTAGAGGTATTGCAAAAGGCCTGGAAGGCAAGACAGAGGTAGACTCAAAAGAATTTGCCGAAGCTTTGATGGAAGGGTCAAGGAGTGCCTATAAGGCTGTTATGCGTCCTACAGAAGGTACAATTCTCACAGTAGTTCGCGGATGTGGAGAAAGTGCATTAGCCAGTACTGAAGCAGATGTAGTAAAACTTATGGAAGAGGTTTGTGAAGAGAGTAGAAACATATTAAACAAAACTCCGGAAATGCTTCCTGTGCTTAAGAAAGCAAAGGTGGTTGATGCAGGAGGAATGGGTTTCCTTGTGATATTGAATGGCATGCGTGATGCATTAAAGGGAAATGTAACCGTTGAGATAAAGGAGAACAAACCTGCAGGAGTAAGCTCAAAAGGGCCGCAGAGCATAAGTGAGGAAGATATAAAGTTTGCTTATTGCACCGAGTTCATTATTTTATCCAACAAAGGCAACAGCAATGCTTTCAGAGATGAAATAGATAAAATTGGCGACTCAATTATTGTAGTTTCCTATGAGGATGTAGTTAAAGTACATATTCATACAAACGATCCAGGTGCGGTTTTAAGCAAGGCTGTAAAGCTTGGTGAATTATCAAAGGTAAAGATTGAAAATATGAAGGAACAGCATCGACACTTGGTTGTAGATGAGGATATCGTAGCGGAAGAGCAGGCACCGGAGGAATTAAAGAAATATGGGTTTATTGCCGTAGCCATGGGCGAAGGTATAAATAATATTTTCAGGGACTTAGGTGTGGATTACGTTATACAAGGCGGCCAGACTATGAATCCAAGTACACAGGATATTTTGGATGCAGTTGAAAAGATAAATTCAGAGATCATTTTTGTGCTTCCAAATAATAAGAATATTGTTATGGCTGCAAATCAGGCTGCTGAGATAAGCGATAAAAGAGTTATTGTCATACCCAGTAAGACAATACCACAGGGTATAACTGCTTTGACTATATTCAATGGAGAAGTCGGAGTAGATGAAAATGAGGAGGCTATGACTGAGGCCATGGCGAAGGTTACTACCGGTTCCGTTACCTATGCAGTAAGGAATACGGAAATGGACGGCAAGGAGATTAATGAGGGCAATATACTGGGCCTAATCGAAGGCAAAATTGCCGAGGTAGGTACAGACATATATGAAGTATGCCGAAAGATAATAGAGGCCTCTGTAACTGGTGAAAGCGAACTCATCACAGTATTATACGGTAAAGAGTGCAATGAGGATGAGGTAAATGAATTCGTTGAAAGCCTGGAGGAACAGTACTCTGATCTGGATGTTCAGGTCTATAACGGAGATCAGCCGCTATATTACTTTATTGTATCAGTTGAATAAAAAAAGCCTGAGGGCTTTTTTTATTTGAGAGTTTGGAAAGTATTAAAATCTTTTTAGCTGGTTATGATTTAAATCGTAATCATAAAGCTTAAACGGAGTGATAAATAATGAATATATCCAGTGATGTTTCCGCTTTAAAGGGTGTGGGTCCTAAATTTAAAGACTCGTTAAATGAATTAGGTATATATACAATAAGAGACCTGCTCTTATACTTTCCGAGAGACTATGAAAATGTAAGCAGTTTATCCGACTGCAGCAGCGAAAGTGGAAGTTGTTTGGTAGAGGGTGCTGTAATCCGGATAGATAAAGACATAAGGACAAAGACAGGTAAGCTTATTTCAACTATTGTTCTCAAAACCGGTGAAAGAAATCTACTGTGCAAGTGGTTTAATCAACCATATATGAAAAATAGCTTCAAGATTGGGGAGCAATATAAATTAGTTGGGAGGCTTAACTCCTTCAATGGGTCTCAAGTCCTCCTTAATCCAAAGATAAGCAGGGGCTCGGAAACAGAAAAGGGGATTATGCCTAAATATCCTACGGTGAAATCAGTGACCTCGAATATGATATTAAAACTTGTTACGCAGGTCCTCTCATCTACCACAGTTGGTGAAAACCTGCCTGAATATATAGTACGTCAGTATGAATTGCTAAATCTTGATGAGGCAATACGCAATATTCACATTCCGGGAGATGGTGAAAAGCTGGCTCAAGCACGAAGAAGATTGAAATTTCAGGAGCTCTTTGCCTATTCCTTAAAAATTTTAATGCTCAGGAAATTCAGCAAGGTCAATAATAAGGGAGTCAGCTTCAAAATAGCTGAAGAATTAGTGGAGTTAAGGGACTCTCTGCCCTTTGAACTAACAAACTGTCAAAGAAAAGCCGTCAAGGAAATTCTAATGGACCAAAAGAGCAGCTGTGCCATGAACAGACTTCTTCAGGGAGATGTAGGAAGCGGAAAGACCATAGTGGCTATGATTGCGTTATTCAATGTGATAAAGAACGGATTTCAGGGTGCTTTAATGGTGCCAACTGAAATATTGGCTAACCAACATTATTCTGAGGCTTTAAAACTTATGGGGAAATTTAATGTAAATATCGGACTGCTGGTGGGCAGCCTATCCCAGAAGGCAAAAGCGAAATTAAAAGAAGATATAAAAAATGGCACAGTAAACCTTGTGATAGGTACTCACGCACTTATTGAAGATGATGTTGAATTTTCAAACCTTGGAATGATAGTCACCGATGAGCAGCACAGATTTGGAGTGTACCAGAGAGCAAAACTTTTA
>JAUZPH010000424.1 GCA_030706065.1 Bacillota bacterium
AAAATAGGGGAATATGTCGTGAGCAGCAGAGGTAGTGCCTATATAATTCAGGCTCCGGGAACTATAATATCCTACGGTACAAAATAGGTATTTATGGGGGGATGGGTATGAGTGAGAAGAAAAGGTCTGGAACAAAACTTTGTTAAGGCCGATGCAGGAGAAGAAAAGGACTTAATCAGAATTATGAATATATTGAAGAGAAAATATTTAAGATGAGGGGATGTGCAAATGGGAGGCTTGGCAGTAATGAAGCTTGCACATAGGGATGAACCTTTTTTTAAGGGATATGCAGAGTTTCTGGACCTTGAAGGGAAATATGTACTGGGTGATGGCATTTTGGTATATACAAAAGAAAAGGGCTAACCATACAACTTATGGCTTATTAAAGAAATATTAAACATTATTAGCTACACCGCAGACTGCGGTTTTTTTTATTTGTTTAAAATGGTAAAATTTTATTAAAACTGCTGTAACGAAAATAAAAAGCCGGTATCTAATACTTCGAAAGGAGGTACATATGAAAGATTTTGATGAAATATATAGATTATATTCCAAAAGCATCTATAGATATCTTTTGTATCTGACAGGAGATCATCATCTTTCAGAGGATCTCCTTCAGGAGACCTTTTACAACGCCTTTAAGGCTATCCATAAATTTGAGGAGAGATCGAAGGTTTCTACCTGGCTCTATACTATTGCGAGAAATACTTTTCTGAAGTATAGAAACAAAAATAAAAAGAGAGAGATACTGCAATTCGGTGATGGGATGTTTGAAAAAATTGACCTTGAAATGCCTGATGTCATTGTTGAACGCAGGGACGGCATGAAGGCCGTGATTTCAGCAATACGGAGGCTCGAGGAAAATTACAGACAGGTAATATTATTAAGGAGCATCGGAGAATTAAGCTTCAGGGATATAGGTGAAATGCTTGAGAAAAACGAAAATTGGGCAAGAATAACTTTTTACAGGGCAAAGCTGAAATTAAAGAAAGAGATGGACGATAGCGCCAAATCGGGAGGTGGCAAATAGTGGGCATGAAGTGTGAGGTAATTCAAGATCTTCTGCAGTTGTATGTTGACGACCTCTGCAGCGGTGATAGCCGCGGGCTTATAGAAGAACATCTGGAAAGCTGCAGCGAATGCAGGGAGTTTCTGAATTCCCTGAAAGAAAGGGATACTCTCTTCCAGGAGGCTGAGGTAGAAGTTGACGGAGTGGTAGAGAGAAAACTTCTTGGGAATATTAAAAAGCGTTTGTTATTTATGGAATTGATGTGCCTGTCAATGGGCGCCTTCGGAGGCCTTTATACCACATTGTTTGTGGACCAGTTCAAATTGGTGCTCATATACCCGTTAATCGGGTGTATCGGCTACTTCGTTATAAGAAGGTTTTGGGTAACTCCTGCCGTCATATTTGGAGTAAGCCTTTTCGGCTGCATCATTATGGGGAGCATTGACAGCAGTATAATGTTATCTCTCTCAAGCAGTTTTCTCACAGTTATAGGTTGTATTATAGGGTATTTACTGATAAAGATTTTTAAGGGGGACCGTGAATGATATGAAGAGGTTAGTTTATGTGGTAATCCTCGTATTTCTTGTAGGAATCGTATATTGGGTCTATACGGGCCTGAACGGAAGTCCTGTACGAAAGGCACAGGCAGAGAAGGACATGAAAAGCTATCTGAAAACTACCTATCCCGGCAGAGACCTTGTTCTGGGAGAGGTGCACTACAGCATGAACTTTGGAGCGTATATGGCTAAAGTAACTTCAAGGAGCGACAGCAGCATATCCTTTGAGCTCAATTGGAGAAGAGGCGGCAAGGTATTTTACGATGAATATGTTGATAAATACGCCAAGGATGAGGTGCTGAGCAAAAAGTTTGCAGATCAGATTACCGAGAACTTGAAATCCATTTTAAAAGATAAAATCAACGGTTTTCGGAGTGCAGGCTCAGAACTGTATATTAAAAAAGGAGACTACAGCGGCAGCGATAATTATTCCAATGCTATGCCGGAAAAGGTCACGGTTTGGGTAGACATGTTTGGCGATAGAATTTCACAGGGGGAATTTGTAGACAGGTGTGTAAAGGCCAGGGATCTAATTGCAAAAGAGGGCTACAATATCGAGACCTACAGCTTTAGTTACAGTACCAGTTTTAAAGGTGATGTCAAAGGTGACGGTGAACAGCTATATGGGCTTAATCTAGGCAGTGACCTGTTTAATGCATCCGCAGAGCAGATGTTAAAAAGCAAAATCCTGTACGAAAATACCGGAAAAGGGAAGATGATTGTTGCCGATTTGTTCTACAAAGGAGTGATTACACTTTTTGTATCAGCAATTATCGGAGCAGGAATTTTTATAGCCCTAAAGGAGCGGAAAAGTAAGAGCAGGGAATCAAAGGGCAGGGCATGAATTAAATCCACACTGATGCAGGCATTAAGCATCAATGTGGATTTTTCTTCCCGGTATGTGCTCCGGCTCTTGAGACTCTGTAGTTTATTGGTTTTATTTATTGGTTCCTCTGCCTTACTGAAAAGAGGACTATTTCTCACTGTGAATTGCAGGTGTTCTAAAAAAGCCATGCATGAAAAGTCCAAGGATAAACCCGAATAACAGGCCTGAGAAGTGTGCAACAGCAGTAACAGGCCCGCTTAGATTAGGCAAAGTCAGATACAATACCAATATAATCCATTTAATCAAAGTCATCTTGCCCCTAATGTAAGAACTTTCTCCTATAAGCATGGACATAAATACCCCGATAACTCCGTAGATTGCACCGGAGGCACCGACAGCGCCATGGGTATGAGTCATAGTACAGAGAGCAGAAAAAATTCCTGTGCCCATAAATACAAGGGCATATTTTTTACTGCCTATTTTCTCTTCAACGATGAAGCCGACAGTAAGCAGTGCCAGCATATTTACAGCAAGATGGGGGATTCCCGCATGTAAAAAAATCGATGTAATTATACGCCACCACTGGCCTTCGTAAATAGCAGCCCCACTAAGCCTGCCGTATTCCGTTAAAATGCCCCACTGGTTTCCTTGAATCAAATGGCTGACCGAGAAAATCACAGTATCATGTTTTAATAGAACAAAAAAGTCCAATATAAAAACAATAAGACATAACATGAAAATTACTATTGTACAATTCACTTTCCTGAGCAGCATTCTTTCCCTCATATCACTATACTCCCTTACCTTATAAAATTCATTTCTGTTTACTTGATTAAATTATATATCTTATGTTCTTGGTATTTCAAATATTATACATTATGTTTGGGCTTAATATGAAAAGGACTGGGCGTAATTTTGTTTTAATCATGCTGCAATCTCAAAATAATGATATAATATACAAGTCACATATTATCGATTTCTGGCTGCTTATAGGGTTAACGGTCTAAAGTTTACCAGTTTATCCATGAAGGCCCGCTGACGATTTAGGGTTTTCCAATATACATAAGTTTTTATTGACCGTTTATCACTTAAACACTATGTTATCTTTACTTGCAGGAGGGATTTGGGGGAATGAAGAAGAAGAGAAAGGGTAAGTTGGGGGAAGTTGACTTTATATTGATTTGTACAATACTGATATTGCTGGGCATAGGCCTGGTTATGGTATTCAGCGCCAGCTCCTGGAATACTGCCGTTCTGGATAATGATCCGATGTACTATTTTAAAAAGCAGCTCCTTTGGGCAGGAATAGGACTGGTTTTTATGGTTGCTGCAATGTTGATCGATTATCACATAATAAAGAGATTTACTTTAATATTGATGGTAGTTTGTGCTTTTCTGCTCTTTGTAGTTTTTAAATTTGGTGCAGTAAATGGTGCCACCAGATGGATAGACTTGGGGGGTGCTTCACTCCAGCCCTCGGAGATTGTTAAATATGCAGTGGTATTTTAT
>JAUZPH010000425.1 GCA_030706065.1 Bacillota bacterium
ATTCAGTTACTTTAATCCTTATCTCAAAGTTCCTCCAATATTTCTTCATTATGCTGCCCGAGGGTAGGAGGCGGTGCAGCCTCCTTTTCCGCCACCTTTTCCAGGTGGAAGGGCTGACCTACAACCGAAACTGCCCCCTCCGGCCCAAGGTTGAGCACCATGTCCAATTCCTTCACTTCAGCACTGTCAAAGGCTTCCTTTATACTGTTTACCCTTGTGCATGAAACTCTTGCAGCCTTGAGCGCTTCCATTATTTCTTCAGTGGTGAAGCCAATTATTGTGGCTTCAAGTATCGGCTCCAGAATATCCTGGTTTTTCAGCCTGAGCTTGTTGGTTTTAAATTCATCTTTATTTTTTAAAACTTCCAGCCCCAAGGCACCGCAGAATCTTATCCACATGTCCTGATTGGCTATGGCTACAGTAACCAGGCCATCCCTTGTCCTGTATACATTATAGGGGCATATGGAAGGATGTCTGTTTCCCTTCCTGACGGGATTGATATCTGTTGATAAAAAGAGTGAGGATTCAAAGGAGGTGATGGCCAGGGCAGTTTCCAGCAGCGATGTATGCACAAGCTGTCCCTCTCCGGTTTTCTCCCTCATATATAGAGCGGACATTATGGCAAAAGCAGCGTACAGGCCTGTGGCATAATCTACAACAGGAATCCCCGTTTTCATGGGCAATCCGTCCGGTTCTCCTGTCAGACTCATGAGCCCGGAAACTGACTGAGCTATAATATCCTGGGAAGGCTGATTCCTGAAAGCACTGTTATATCCATACCCCGAAATAGCACAGTATATAAGGCTCGGATTCATTTTCTTTACTTCCTCATAGGAAAAGCCGAGCTTGTCCAGTGATTCCTGAAGCCAGTTATGTACAAGTACATCCGATTTCACAACAAGGTTTTTAAGTATCGCTTTATGCTTTGGGTCCTTCAGGTCCAGAGTAATGCTTTTTTTATTTCTATTCAGACTGTTAAAATAGCAGCTTTGCCCTCCGGCGGTATGGGTACCGAACTGCCTCGATTCATCTCCGATTTCCAGCTTTTCGACTTTTATAACCTCGGCGCCTATATCTGCCAGCACCATGCCGCACAGCGGGCCGGAAAACACTCTTCCAAGCTCCAGTACTCTTATATTATTAAAGCTCTCCATAGATACCCCTCCTTACTTGTTAAACAGTTCCGTTTGATAGCCCAGACATTGAAAACCGTTGCTGTTGATGACAGGAATCATCTCTTCAGAAATCTTCAACTGCCTTCTTACCCAGTAACATATGCTGACGGTCAGGCCATACCGGCTGCTTATCTCCATCATATTCTTCAGATGGCTTATGCTCAGATGCCTGCTTGGTGCTGTCCGTCCCCGCTGCTTCCGGTGTTCTGCATTTTCGGGGTTAATATAGTATTCATACAAGGTTTTTTCCATTTCCTTATCGAAGTACCCCATCAGCTGTCCAATCATGGACAGATTCTCCATGCATGCAGTCAGAAATTCCGGCTTATAGTTTATAATATTTGCCTTCTTAAGCTTTCCAAAGAAGTCCTGCATGTTTTCTTCAGTGAGATAGGGAGCAATTATCGGTTGAACCAGGGCAGAGTTGGACATAACACCATACTGCTGGCAGAGCAGTACCGCATTGAGCCTCTCTTCTATGGATGGGGCAAAGGGTTCCAATATTTCTCTCAGCTTCGGAGGCATAATAGACACACTTGTATTGAACTGAAGCTTGTCTTTTAACTTGATAAACAAATCTAAAATGCTCTCACCCTCATGTTTATAAAAAAGCTGCTTTGTACCTGCCTTTGAGGCAATGAATATTCTAGCCTTCGAATCCGGATATTTGTGAAAATGAGCTATAAATTCCCTCAATATGTTATGGGCTATCCCCGTCTGCAGCGTGGGTTCCTGAAAGGCTTCGGTTTTAGGCGAAAAATAATAGTAGTGCCGTTCCCCCATCTTTTCCTCCAGCACCTTCCTTACAAGAAGGTGATAATTGGAATAAGCCTTCATTTTATTTTCATGTACTCCATCCGATACAAGGCAGTACATACATCCCACATTACAGCCGGTGACAGGGTTTATTTCATAGGTTAAGGTTGGACATGCGCCGGTATAGTTGTGAATTTCCAATTCGGAATCCAGGCCTATCTCACAAATTTCCGCTTCGGCCCTTGGTATCAGGTTACCCTTCCCCAGCCGTTCCTTAAACAGAGCAGAGCCGTTAATGAGGCCTTTCAGGGTTTCTTCGCTTGGAGAAGGTTTTACTCCCAACCCTCCAAGGTAATCCATGTCCACAACTTTCGGTTGAAACCCCATTAAATTATAGATATCCACCGACTGACTATTCAAATTCTCCAATTGTATAGTATTTCTCACAGAACTTCATCCTTTCGATACTGGTCTCTTAATACTTCTGCTATAATATTCAGATTATCCTTATTCATTATGGACACATGATTACCGCTGGTCTCATAAACTTCAATCTCTTTAACCAGCCCGCCCCAGCCAAGCCTTTCATCCATCTTGATGCTTCTTTTAACAGCTCTGAACAGAGTTACTCTCCCTTCATAATACCTTGGCACGTAATGTGACAGCATCCTCTGCAGACTTTTCTGAACGGCAAAAGTGCGGTATTCCTCCCTTTTATTCCTTGATAAGCCTCTAAAAATGTCGCGTACAACTGCTTTTGTATTGACTGCAATAAATTGTATACTATCTTTAAAAGAGAGGGCCCTCAGCCAGTTAAGACCGTACTTTGCCACCGCATAAAATATATTTTTGACTGCCACAGGGTATTTGGAATAGTTAGGTGTGTCCAGGAAGGCTAACGTTGCGGTTTTTTCTCCACTTTCCGCAAGCTGCAGTGCCATTTCATATGCAATGGCGCCGCCTGCGGAGTAACCTAGCAGATGATAAGGCCCTTTGGGTTGTATATGTTTTATCTGTCTTATATAATCAGATGCCAGGCTTTCCAGGTCAGCTGTCCTGCCATCCTCTTTTGATGAGTATCTGATTCCATACACCGGCCGGCCTTCTTCCAGGCAATGAGCAAGCCTGCCATAGGCAAGGACTTCCCCGGAAAAGTCATGAATACAGAATAGCGGCATGCCCCCTTCTCCATCCTTAATCAATACACAGGGTGAAACACCCTTTGTATTTCTTTCATCAATTAATCCGGATAATTGTTCAATGGTGTTTATCTCGTATATTGTTGAGGCCGGCAGATCCAATTTAAAAACTTCCTTTATCCTTAGAAAAAGCCTGATTGCCATAAGGGAGTCGCCACCTGCATCAAAGAAGCTTTCGGTTATACTTATATCCTCAAGTCGAAGCAGCTCGCTCCATATTCCATGCATTTTCCTTTCTGTAGAGGTCTTTGGATGTATCACCTCAGCACTGTATCTCAACCCATGATCCTTTGTCAGCTTTCTCAGTTCTACCCTGTCCACTTTGCCGCTTTGCGTAAGAGGCAAGGTATCAAGTGTCATAATCTGTTCAGGTATCATATAGTCCGGCAGCTTCCTCCGCAGAGCTGCTGTCAGGGCACCTGTATCCGGACTATCTTTCACTGTTATGAATGCCTGAAGGTATTTGCTTCCTTCCTGCCCATCCATATCAACTACAACCGCCTCTTTTATACCGCCAAATTGAAGCATCTCATGCTCAATTTCTCCGGTTTCAACTCTAAATCCTCTTATTTTCACCTGCCCATCGATACGGCCTATGAACTCCAGATTTCCGGAGGGAAGCCATCTTACCAGGTCACCGGTCTTATATATCCTTTCATCAATATCACCGGCAGCGAAGGGGTTTTTTATAAATTTTTCTTCCGTTAGCCGGGGCCTGTTCAGATATCCCCGTGCCACCTGAGCCCCTGAAAGCCACAACTCACCTTCC
>JAUZPH010000426.1 GCA_030706065.1 Bacillota bacterium
TGAGTGCAACACCGATTCCAAGAACACTGTCACTATTTATATATGGAGACCTCGATATTTCGGTTATGGATGAACTGCCTCCTGGAAGACAGAGGATAGAAACCTTCCTTGTAGATCAAAAGAAGAAGGATAGAGCCTATTTGAAGGTTCTGGACGAAATAAGAAATGGAAGGCAGGCTTATATAGTGTGTCCAATCATCGAAGACAGTGAAACTCTGCAGCTGCAATCGGTAAAATCTCTATATGAACAACTTAAAAAAAATTACTTCAAGGATTTTGAAATTGCCCTGCTGCATGGGAAAATGAATGCCTCTGAAAAGGATGAAATAATGGTCAGATTCAAAAAAGGCGAGATTAAGGCGCTTATATCAACAACTGTCATTGAAGTTGGCGTAAATGTTCCTAATTCCTCTGTCATGGTTATTGAGAATGCAGAAAGATTCGGTCTGTCACAACTTCACCAACTGAGAGGAAGGGTCGGCCGAGGTGTATATAAATCCTACTGCATATTAATTGCGGATGTAAAGAATGCTAATACCAAGAAGCGTATGACCATAATGACAGAAAGTAATGACGGCTTTAAAATTGCAGAGGAGGATATGAAGCTTAGAGGAAGCGGTGACCTCTTCGGTATTAATCAATCCGGTGATGCGGGTCTTATGCTTGCTGATATCTTCTCTGACATAGAAATACTGAGAACTGCCAACAGGGAAGCAAGAAATGTTCTTAATAACGAAGAGATGTATGGGGAAATTATAAGAGAACTTAGAGAGTCCTTGGAAAATTCTTCGAAGTATATTTGCTTTAATTAATGTTGAAAATTAATTGTAGGATTTTGAAATATTCTTGGATTTTCTATTGAAGATAAAATAAATTAATAGGTTATTATGTAAATTTTTGAAGTAGAATTGTATATATATTAGCAATATGCTAAAATTAAAGATATCCTGCTCCAAAAAAATTTAAACAAGTTCGGATGCTGAATTTCCGTAAGGATATCATCTTACAGGTAGAGGAGGAGAAGCCATGCGAATTATCGCAGGTCTTGCAAGAGGTAGAAAATTACTGCCCCCAGAAGGTGTCGAAACGACGAGACCAACATTGGACAGGGTAAAAGAAGCCATGTTCAGTATGATCCAGAACAGATTGTATGACGCATCTGCACTGGATGTATTTGCTGGTACCGGCAGTCTTGGTCTTGAGGCGGTGAGCAGAGGTGTGAAAAATTGTATACTTGTTGACAGGAGTCCCAGTACCTTTGAAAGATTAAAAATTAATGTTGAAACCTTGAACTTTGAAGGTCAATGCAGGTGCATAAACATGGATTCCTATGAAGCGTTAAAACATCTTGAAAAAGAAAAAGCGAAATTTGATATAATATTTGTTGATCCGCCCTATCTAAAAAACATGATACCACCGGCCGTAGAATTGATACATATTGGCGGCTTGTTGGATAAGGACGGAATAATAATGACAAAAATTGATTCTAGTGAAGAGATATATGAAGGAAACGGGTCTATCGTACTGAAAAGGTTCAAGAAGTATGGAAATACTACTGTATGCTTGTACCATTATAAAGATATTGCCGAATGACGTATCCTTCAAGTTACCTAGGAGGCATATAATGAGAATAGCAGTTTATCCGGGAAGTTTTGACCCGATAACAAACGGCCATGAAGACATAATAAAGAGATCAGCAAATGTCTTCGATAAGGTTATTGTAGCAGTTCTGATAAATCCCGATAAAAAAGGCCTTTTTCAGATTGATGAGAGAGTGGAACTTATCAGGAGAGTTACTGCACCCTATAAGAATGTAAGTGTTGAGAGTTTCAGTGGACTACTCATCAATTTTATGCAGTCCCGTGATGCCAAAGTAATTATAAAGGGACTAAGAGCCGTCTCAGATTTCGAATATGAATTCAAGATGGCACTGATGAATAACAAACTTGATTCCACAATAGAAACTCTTTTTATGATGACCAACGCCCAGTATTCATACCTTAGTTCATCATCGGTTAAACAGGTGGCGATATTCGGGGGATGTATAAAAGGGCTTGTACCGGATTTAATTATTAATGATGTGATAAATAAAATCAGAGGTAAATAGGGGGAAGAACGATGGATGTAATCCAATTACTTGAGTATTTGCAGGAAATAGTTGAGAATGCACCTAAAGTACCTGTAATGGGAAAGGTACTTGTGGATAAGGCAGAAGTTCTGGATATAGTTGATCAGATTATTAATTATTTGCCGGATGAATTTAAGAAGGCACAGTGGGTTCTTGGTGAAAAAGAAAGGATACTGGGTGAAGCAAGTAAGGAGTATGAAGCTGTCAGAAAAGAAACTATGGAAATGATGAAAAAACAGGTAGAAAACCATGACATCACCAAAGAAGCAACAATAAAGGCCCAGGAACTGATGGCTTTAGCACAGCGGGATGCTAAAACTATACGCCTGGGTGCCAGGGATTACGCCGATGAAATTTTATGCCAGCTCAATAAAGAATTGGAGAAAAAGATCTCAATAATGGTACAAGCTATCCATGTGGACATGGAAAAGTTCGTACAGGATATTGCTACAAATATCACAGGAACTACCAATACCATAAGGGAGAATATAAAGGAACTAAGAAATATGAAGTAAGTTCTTAATCAAGGTTAATAACAAGGGTATTAATAGAATACTACCGAGCATAAGAATGAGAGGAAGCATGGTTAGGCTACTACCCTGATTAAAGACGGTACTTGAGGAATAATAATTTAATGGTACTAATAGCAGCGCAGTGGTTGCAGAACAGAACAACCCTTGTACTGCTTTTCTTTTTATGTATTTCTTTACAGACAACTCAGGAAATCTGTATGTAAAGGAATATACCTGTGAGATAATTGATAATCCGCTGAAACCTAAAAGAAAACTTATGACTATACATTTAAGATAAACGGACACATTTAATAGAGAAATTAATTGACAGCCCTTGGTTATCTCAATAAGGCCAAGAATCAGGGATTTTATGAAGTCTTTCATAGTGTTGCTTCCGGTTATGTAATAAATAATGTATTCCAGATAACTGTTATAGTTGATTATATCGATTATAACAGAGAAAAAAATTATGTAACCACCAATGGATAAAGTACTTTTTATCGCATTATCAATACTTTCCTTTAGCGTTTTGCCTATGTTTTTTTCTATACCCATACCCCGGAGGTAAAATCTGAAACGATCATCCTTTGAGTAGGCTGACTCTGGTTTAAGTATCGCTGACATGAGCAGACATGATATGTAGTTGGAGGTCAGAATTACATAGCCAAGGTTGGTGAAACCAAGCATGGCCGTTCCGACAGAACCTACGATAAATAGAGGGCTGGCATTTGAAGCTATATTAAGAAGGCGCTGGCAATCCTCTTTAGAAATCAGATTATTTTCATACATCTCGCAGCAATACTTAGCTCCCAGTGGGTATCCGCACAGTGAACTAATTATTATTGTGAGGCTGCACTGCAGTGGAAGCCTCAATGGCTTGCAAAGGATTTTGCCAAATAATTTAGAATATATTGTGATGCCATCATAGGATATAAGTAAATTACAAATTATTAAAAAAGGAAAGAGTGACGGAAACACTGAAGTAAAAAAAATC
This sequence comes from Bacillota bacterium, assembly GCA_030706065.1. Lineage (GTDB taxonomy): Bacteria > Bacillota > Clostridia > Clostridiales > Clostridiaceae > JAEZDX01. Next base: position 3,635 of record JAUZPH010000426.1, read on the forward strand.
TTTGTGCCGAAGATTGTAGAATTAATACATTGCTTGGGAAAGGTAATGAAATATATGAGTATGCAGCTACAGATGAAAATCAATATGTTGTTAATGCTGCGCTTTTTTATGGAAAGCAGGATAAAAACAAGTATAGATACAGCAGATACCGCACATAGAATCGAAACCATATGTCCTCCATAATATCACAGAATATATAATATTTATAGTGGAGGACGTCATTAAATATTCCCAGCTCATTTAGTAAAATTCATAA
>JAUZPH010000427.1 GCA_030706065.1 Bacillota bacterium
ATCATGAGTGCCTACTAAAACCTCTGCCGCCCTTCTCATCTCATTTAAATTAAGACTGCCATTGAGGTGATAGACAAGCTTTCTGTCAAATACATCTCTGAATCTATTGCTATTGATAGTATAGACATAGGTTTTGGATTTTACATTATATCTGGCGTGAAACCTTTCACCGGTATCCTTCATGGACTTTACCACTATATCTTCCGGTAAATACTCATACAGATAGTCTAACATCTCGTCGGTGGTCATTTTACAATCCGTATGGAAATTTGCTATGTAGTTATCGGCATGAACCCCTGAATCTGTTCTTCCGCAGCCTATTACCTGAATGTCTTCACCAGTCATTTTTGACAAGACGGTCTCTATCTTGCTTTGAATAGTAAGTTCTGCATCCTTTTGCTTCTGCCAGCCTCTATATCTGGTCCCCTCATATTGTATTACCATCTTTAAATTTCTCATATTTTTACTCCTCTGCTTTATAATAATCGGATTTCCTATTTATCAAACTGGCCTCCCTGCTTCTTATTTATTCTGCCTTTTCTGCCGGTCCCTATACTTCTTTCGGGCCTTAAACTGCTGCCTTGTTCGGAACTCTTTTTCTTTTTTTCTTCAATTAATTTCTTCATCATTTCCATATTTTTATCTGACATATCTTTCTCTCCTGTAATTCATGTATTTATAATATAGTATTTTCCTCATACCTTAACATTATATAGATAAAACTGTAAGTTTTCTATAGCTTTTCACGATATAAAATTGTGAACTGCCCACATACTATTGATTTACGCCTCAAACAAACATATACTATGAAATGTTGAATAATGATGAACCGTCCCCGGAAAGGAGGCAGCCATGAGCAGATTAATAGAAAACTTAGAGAAAACCTATAAAATAAAGCTTACAGAAAAACAAAAATCAGTAGTACTGCATACTTCGGGGCCTGCCCTGGTACTTTCCTGTGCCGGCAGCGGCAAGACCACTGTCAATATAATCAAATGTGCAAATCTTATACTGGAGCACGGGGTAAATCCTTCAAATATATTGTCAGTCACCTTCAGCAAGGCCGCCGCCCTGGAGATGGAGGCTCGGTTTATGCGATTGTTTGGAAATCTTGTAGAAAAGCCGGTGAAGTTTTCCACCATACATGCCCTTGCCTATAGAATCGTTAATGAGTATGCCATAAAGAACAGGATAAAGCTCACGGTAATGGAGGGTGTCAATTCTCCTGTAAGTAAGCTGGCTTTGATAAAAGAGTTGAACTTGAAATATAACAGGGAGAGAATTAATGAGGATAAGCTAGATGAGCTGTTGAGTGCCATAAGCTACTGTAAAAACATGCTGCTGTCCTCCGGCTCTGAGGAAGTAAAAGCTTTCAGCAGCCCTATCCCAGGTTTCAAGTCAATATATAACGATTATGAGGCTTATAAAAGGAAAAACAATCTTGTTGATTTCGATGATATGCTTACCCTTTGCAATGATGCTCTTAAAAAGGATGTGGCACTTCTGGAGAAATACCGGAATCAATTTCAATACATTATAGTCGATGAAGCTCAGGATACAAGCAAGGTGCAGTATGAAATCATTGAAAAACTGGCCTATCCCCGAAATAACCTGACATTGATCGGTGATGATGACCAGGCTATTTATGGTTTTAGAGGTGCCTATCCTGATTACCTTTTAAATTTCTCGGTGAAGTATGCTGGAGCAAAGATATTTTTTCTTGATGAGAATTTCAGGTCCACCAAAAGCATTGTAGATCATGCAGGAGACTTTATAAAGAATAATACAAAAAGGTATCGAAAGAATATATCTACAAATAATCCTGAGGGTTCGCCAATTGAAATAATCGAGCTGAACAGCGGAGAAGATCAATTAAACTATATTGCAGAAATACTTGGCGGAAAGGAAAATAAAGCTGATGCAGCCGTGCTGTATAGGAATAACATATCTTCCATACCCCTGGTTGATTTGCTGGATAGGAAGGGTCTGTCCTTCTATTTAAGAGACTACGATGAGTCCTTCTTTAATCACTGGGTTACAACAGATATTCTGGCTTACTGCAATGTTGCCTTGAACCGTAAAGATATAAACTCCTATAAAAGAATATACTTTAAGACAGGGCACTATATAAGCAAGGCCGCCATTGAATATGTTGATATGCATATAAAAGATAAGACAATTTTTGAAAGCCTGCTGGAGTTTTATAAGGATGATGTGCGAATGGCTGCCTCTGTAGTACTTCTGATAAAACAGTTTAATACCTTAAAGCAGTTAAGGCCTGAAGTTGCCCTGGACTATATCTGTTCAGCCCTCGGTTATGAGGAGTATCTTGAAAAAAATGCTGAAAAACAGGGATATTCCCTGGATAATCTTAAAAACATCATAAGCACCTTAAAGCTCATCGCAAGAGGGAATTCCAGTACTGAAGAGTTTTTCAGCAGGTTGAATGAACTGAAGTATAAGCTGGAGAACGGCAAGTTTAACAAAAACAGTAATGTAGTTACGTTATCAACTATTCATTCAGCCAAGGGGCTGGAATTCAAAGAAGTTTACCTCCTGGACCTTATTGATGACGTCTTCCCTGGCAGAACAGCAATAAAGGAATTCGAAGAAGGAAATAAAGAAGGCCTGGAAGAGGAAAGAAGAGTCTACTACGTCGGAGTAACAAGGGCTAAAAACAAGTTGATATTACTAGGGACAAAGCGGAGGAATGGTCGCTTTGTAAATTACTCAAGATTTTTACTGGAGTCCATAAAAATTCTGAGGCCTACTGCAAAAAAAGAGGCTGCCACTGCTTCTGCATATGTCTCCGACTTACACAGAAACACTTTTGATGATAAATCCTATAAGTCCATAAAAACCCTCAGGAAAAAAAACGAATCCGTCATTGGCATTAGTACCGGAACGAAGATTTATCACCGGAAGTTTGGGGAAGGTACTATTGTTGAAACAGACGGCTTGGACAGCATCACCGTCAACTTTGATAACAGCACCTATGGTAGAAAAAAGCTCTCTTTGAGCGTATGCATGGATTCGGAACTTATTACTCCAATATAGGGGACGGTTCACAACTTTTCGGACATTTGCCCAAAAGTTGTGAACCGTCCCTTTTTTGCATAAGCTTAAGAACTGATTTAAATACTATATCAAAGGGGTGATAGTCTATGGCTAATAAAGTAAAACGTAAAACTGCTGTATTTACTATATTTCTCCTGCTTTGTTCTGATATATTGTGGTCCGCTCCTGTCAAGATAAGTGCATCAATTGCTGCTGCTGATAATATTGACAATGTTATAACCATGGCAGCGGTGATAAAGTTTAAAGAATTGAATTTGATCAATCTGAAGAGCAATATTATTGTCCGGCTGGATGATGGTGGGATGTTTTCCCGTCCGTTGATTTCTGTCGGCAAAACTCATATTGCATACTTAAAAGATACTGCTTTGTATATTTCGGATACTGAAGGCAGAAGAAGGATGGTCCATAATAATATCTGCATGGAGTGTTATACATGGCTGGACAATAACAGCCTCATCTATTCACCTGATACCGGCGGCCTATACATTTATGATGTTTTGAAAAATAAATCCTTCCCATATATAGAAGACAAATTTAACTATAGAAATATAACTATAGGGAAATATAAAAATATTTATGCAGAAAAGTATTTTAACTATATCAAGAATGGCAGTCAATATCGTAAGGATTATGGCATAATTATGATTAACTCCAATACAAAAGCAGAGAAACTTCTAATAAAATCCATACCGATAGAAATTGGTGAAGGCCTTGGCATGTACCCTGTTATTGCAGGAATATCAAAGGACCTAAGATTCTTATTTGTTTTCGCCTTTCCTCATTCGGCTTCCATGGCATCTGA
>JAUZPH010000428.1 GCA_030706065.1 Bacillota bacterium
CGCCAACATCATATTGAAAAAAGGTGTGGTTGTGGAATAATATATATCTGTCACACAACTATATGAAAGTAAATCATAAACTGAAATTGATAAAGATGCGGAAATTTAAACCTTTAGTATTCGCCTGAGAAAATATCGAATCTTCACCGATTTTTCCGGATGTAAAATTTCAACAAAAAGGATTTCAATTTAGAAGAAATTTTACATCCCTGGCGATAGATTAAAATATAAATTTCCGCATCTATTGGGGACGGTTCATTACTTTCAGAATATAAAAAGGAGCATCACCAAGACAAAGACGTCTTAGTGATGCTCTTTTATTTTATTACAAGGGGTTGTCCCTAAATGGTGGTTAATACTGAACCGTCCCCATAGCCGCCGAGTATCTGTTCCATTCTTGGCATTGATATGCCTAAAGTCTCTCTCATAACATCTTCAATGGTTTCTACAGGTATGATATTCAGCTGTCCCTTGACTTCTTCAGGTACATCCCTAAGATCGGATACATTGTCTATTGGAATCAGGACTTTCTTTATACCCGCTCTTTGGGCACCAAGCAGTTTCTCCTTTAAGCCGCCGATAGGAAGTACAAGGCCCCTCAGGGTAATTTCTCCCGTCATGGCAAGCTTGGAATCTACGCTGATATCTGTAACAAGGGAGGCCAGCGCGGTAAATAATGCTATACCTGCGGATGGGCCGTCCTTTGGAACTGAACCGGAAGGAACGTGAATGTGAAGATCCGTTTCCTTGAAGTTGAAGGTATTTAATGTCAGTCTTGACTTCAAAAGGCTCAGGGAAATTCTTGCGGATTCCTTCATAACATCTCCAAGCTGCCCGGTGAGGATAACTTGGCCGCTTCCCGGCATGTCTGTTGCTTCGATAAACAGTATCTCTCCGCCGACAGGTGTCCATGCTAGTCCCGTCACAACACCTGCAGGATTTTGTCCCTTTACCTTTTCGTGTCTGGATACCTGCCTGCCTAATAACTCCTCCAGCATGTCTGCAGTAATTACATAAGGTAAAGCTGCCGAATTTGATACAACTTTCTCCGATGCTATTCTGGCAGCGGCAGCCAGCTGCTTTTTCAGCCCTCTTACTCCGGCTTCCAGTGTGTAGTCGTCGATAATTTTCTGAAGAGCAGCGTCCTCAATGACAAGCTGCTCACTTGTAAGGCCGTGTTCCTCAAGGGTCAGAGGTATCAAATGATTTTTACCTATATGGAATTTTTCATTAATAGTGTAGCTGGATACATTGATTACTTCCATTCTGTCCAACAGGGGACGGGGAATAGTATCCAGTGAGTTGGCTGTTGCTATAAAGAAGACTTCCGACAGATCATAGGGAACATCCAAATAATGATCTGTGAAGGTATTGTTCTGTTCAGGATCCAATACTTCCAGAAGTGCAGCGGCAGGATCACCGTTCAGCCCGCTCATAAGCTTGTCCACTTCATCAAGTATCATCACCGGATTCTTTGCACCGGCTTTCTTGATACTCTGAATTATTCTGCCCGGCAGTGCACCTACATAGGTTCTTCTGTGTCCTCTTATTTCTGACTCGTCTCTGATACCACCCAGGCTCAGTCTCACATACTTCCTGTCTAAAGCCTCTGCAATGCTTCTTCCCAGACTGGTCTTTCCTGTTCCGGGAGGACCCACAAGCAGCAAAATGGAACCTTTTTTATTCTTTTTCAGCTTCATAACAGCCAGATGCTGAAGTATTCGTTCCTTGACCTTCTCCAGCCCATAGTGCTGACCATTTAATATTTTTCTTGCTTTTTCAATATCAACTGGCTTAACCTCCGCTGCCCTCCACGGAAGCTCCACCAATAGATTGAGATAGTTACGGATAACATTATAATCGGAACTGCTTGGACTCTGACTTTCCAGTTTGCCTAGCTCCTCCAGAGCGACAGCCTTGATCTCTTCAGGCATTCCAGCCTCTTCAATCTTTGTACGGTAGTCCTTTTTATTGCTGCCCCCGCCTCCGCTGACTTCGTTGAGCTCCTCCTGAATAGCCTTCAGCTGTTCACGCAGTACAGATTCTCTGTAATTCTTATTTGCCTTTTCAGTATATTTCTCTGCCAGTTCCATCTTCAGCTTTATGGATTCCTTATGCTTTAATAGGTGTTCCATAAACCGTAAGCCTCTCTCCTTTATGGAGCGAATCTGGAGCAGTTCGTATTTTTCTTCTCTCGTCAACCTTGTGTAGCGGGAGATGTAGCCTATTAAACTGTTCAGGTCTTCGATTCCGTCAATTACACTTATGAAAGGTTCAGAGCCTTTGAAGTAGGCACCGGTTTCACGGATTACGACCTTTAGTTGGCCAAGCAACTCAGCCATATCCTTTTCATTGAGGTCAACAACATCGGGAGCAGCCTCATAGCTGGCGGAAATAAAACCGCTTTCAATGGTTAAATCCCTGACCTCTATACGCTCCAGGGTTTTTATAACTATCTGATACTTATTATCCTCCAGTTCCTCCAGTTCTTCCACCTGGAACAGTACACCTATATCATAAAAGTCTTCTTTCTTTAATTTTCTTTGATCATATCCCGGCTTTAACGGAAGTGCCACACAGATTGAATTTTCAGTATGAATATATTCAAGCTCTGACTGGCTGAGCATTGTAAGCTTTACCATCTGTGAAATTCCCGAAAGCAAGATGCTGTCCGTTACGGGAATAACCATCTTTTCGTTGATTTTATCAATAGCAGATATCATTATATGCCTTCCTTTCCTGAACATTAATAACCGAATGTTCATTTATTTATAGTTCAAATAATACGAGATTATTTTAGCGGTCCAGCATACTAAAAGAGTCCCGTTTAAATTTTTCTGTTACATTTTTGAATCCATTGTAAACATAAAAGCTGGTATTACCAGAAGCACTCAAATCATTCAATTTTTTCAAATACTATCATGCAGCAGCTCTTTTTAAGAAGCATTGCTACAAAAGAAGGGCGTCCTGAATTATCTTTATCAATTCCTTAAGAATGTCCACTTTTTCATCTTCGGGATTGCACTGATTATTAGAAATAGCTTTTACAGGAGAGAAAATTACAGCCATGATGGTATCATTACGAAGGGGCTTAAGGACTTTTTTCCTCTTAAGATCGTTAAACAAGTTGTAAATAGAAACTATATTGCCCTTTACGCCGCACTGATTCGTCAGTGCAGGGCAGCTTGAAAACTGTTCTACAAAGTAGAATATTTCATCATTTTCATGTATATAAGAATAATAACTTCGGACGACCAACTCAATAAGTTGTCTGCCATCCATATCTTCAGATACTCTGTCCAATAAATGACAGAAGATTTCTTCGGAATATTCACGGTAGATATCCTGAAGCATCATATCCTTATTTTCATAGTAGATGTAGACTGTGGCAGGTGATACCCCTGCTTCCTTTGCTATCTTTGAAATGGAAGTGCCATGGAAGCCTTCCTCCAGTATCAATTTGATAACTGCCTTTTTTATATTCCTTTGCTTTTCGTCATCCTTTTTTCTCATTTTCCCACCTCTTGTATCTTTCTATAATAAATGATTATTCATTTATTGTCAAGTGGGAGGGAGATTATCTTTTTCAACCTTGAAGAAAGTTAAAAAACTCTTAAAATCACACCGAAATCATATGATTATTTTAGATTCATTATATATATGGAATAACGGACAGCATACTGAAAAAACCGGGAAAACTTTCTGAAGATGAATATTTAATAATACAACAACATCCCAGGATGGGTTATAATATACTTAATTGTCTTTAAAGCTTTGATTATTATTCTTAAGAAGTTTGGAAGGAAGTATGTGATGGAGGAGAAGTGTTTCAGTCAATACATATGCTTGAAAAATCAACTGGCTGATGAGGATTTTGAG
>JAUZPH010000429.1 GCA_030706065.1 Bacillota bacterium
AAGGATATGCATCAGAAATGCTTCGCCTGGCATTGGATATCACAAGAGAAATGGGACTGTATAAAGTTTTGGTCACCTGTGATGAAGGAAACCTTGGCTCAGAAAGGACAATATTAAGAAACGGAGGCGTTTTTGAATCAACTGAGCTGGAAGAGGGTAAAAATCCTGTGAAGAGATTCTGGATTAAATTATAAATGTTGATCATTATACTGGCGCTGTATTAAAGACAAGCTATCCTGCCAACAAAACTCCTAAATGAATATTTACGAAAGGATTCTTATGACAAGAAAGCCATGGTTGAAGGATTTTATTCCATACTAATCAATCAGAATAACATTTTTTATGTTTGTTACGTATATCATTATATAAATACGATTTTCGATTTTTTTGAACTGGGGAGAGATATGATGAAGTATACAGCATCATTACTGATGGTATTTTTAGTTGTTTATTTATTGATGCCGTTTTTGAAAAAATACTCAATAAAAGTTGGTTTTGTAGATAAACCTACGGAAAGAAAGAATCACAAGGAGCCCATACCTTTAGTCGGCGGCACGGCTATATTCCTTGGTTTTTTATGCGGATACGTGTTCTTAATCCGGCCAATTGACAGGGCGTTTGTTTCTATCTTAATAGGATCCTTTTTAATTCTAATAATAGGCCTGGTTGATGACTGGTACAAAGCCCGCGGTGTGGAGTTCCCCGTTTGGCCGAGACTGCTTGTTCAGACTGCAGCAGCTGTTATAGTATACTCCTCCGGTATAGTATTTTATGGTTTTACCAACCCTTTTTCGGAGCAGTACATAGTTCTGCCGGTCTTTTTGCAGTTTATCCTTACTATATTATGGCTCGTAGGGGTTACGACTGTTATCAACTGGTCCGACGGCATGGATGGCCTAGCTGGCAGTCTTACGGCAATAGCAGGTTCCACATTATTTGTTGTAGCATTGGCAAAGGGCCAGGATGACTCCGCTCTACTTTGTGTACTTGTTATTGGAGCAGTACTCGGATTTTTAAGGTATAACAGACATCCGGCACAGGTTTTTATGGGAGATTCAGGAGCAAACTTTCTCGGGTTTATACTGGGCATTATTGCTCTTGATGGTGCCTTCAAGCAGGCAACCTTTGTTTCAATACTCATTCCCATACTGGCACTGGGTGTCCCGATTTTTGATAATATCTTTGTGGTAATCCGGAGATTTATAAACGGCCAGCCCATATACAAGGCTGATGCTGGACAAATACATCACCGGCTGTTATCGTATGGATACAATCAGAAGCAGGTCGTAGCTTTCCTCTGCTTGATCAGTCTGTGTTTAAGCTTAATGTCCATCATTATTTTACTACTGAAAGTATAATAGGAAAGGAGGTACAAGCTTGAAAAACCTTGGCGAATATAAAACCGAGACCTTCCCTCTGAGCAGAATATCCACTATTGATATCGGCAGGACGGCCCTAAAGAAACACCATATAAAGGCGCTGGTAGAGCTGGATGTTACAGATGCCCGGAAAATGATCAATGAAAAAAAGAAGCTTGGGGGAAAAATTTCCTTCAACTCGTGGCTCATCAAGTGTATCAGCCATGTAGTTGAGGAGTTTGGCCAGATCCATGGGGTGAGGAAAGGCAGAAGAAAGGTTGTGACCTTTGATGATGTGGATATATCCATTGTTATAGAAAGGGAGATTCAGGGAAAGAAAGTACCTCTGCCTTATGTAATCCGAAAAACAAATGAAAAGAGTATTTCAGATATTTGCAGTGAAATAAGAGGCGGGCAAAAACAATCTATAAATGATGAGAGCGATTATGTACTGGGTGAAAAAAAGAGTGACTTTTGGATGAGGTTTTATTATGCCATGCCGGGGTTTATCAGGAGAATAGTATGGAGACAGATTATCCGAAGTCCCTTTTTAACAAAACAGAATATGGGAACTGTAATGATAACCTCAGTCGGCATGATGGGCAGGATAAACGGCTGGGTAATACCTACAAGCGTTCATCCGTTGTGCTTTGCCATCGGATCAGTAGTTAAAAAGCCAGGAGTAATAGATAACAGGATTGAAATAAGGGAGTATCTCTATATCACTGCTTTGGTAGACCACGATGTTATAGATGGTGCTCCTGCCGTAAGAGCGCTTTCCAAGCTTACCAAACTGGTTGAAGGTGGTTATGGCCTGTCTTGAAGTATTCAGATAAAGGAGGACAAACTTATGATAATGTTTTGGAATCAAAGAGAGGTGTTTGCGGGGTTCTCAATGGAAAAGCTCAGTGAAGTACGCGGTGTACTGGGTGCAAATAATATTGCCTACAAATACAAGGTAGTTAATCTCGGCAGTTCAAACCGTTCCAGAACCGGTACCCTCGGTATGAACATGGATTATGCCAACGAGTACTATGTTTATGTCCACAAAAAAGATTACACAAGAGCCCTGTCCGCACTAAGAAATTCGTAACTTATGAGAGAGCACCTATACACTTTTGCAAAAACTGCAGTACATATTACCGGACCGGAACTCAATGATTATATAATAGAGGTATGGTATACCTCCGGACAAAATCCTTGGATAATTCTTTCATTTAATCCAGCGCCGACATCTGAACATCCATAAGGATGAGGTCATACTTTCTCTCTTTCATGGCGTCAAGTGCTTCCCTGCCATTACCGAAGTAGTACTGTTGGTCTTTCTTATCCGTAAAAATAATCAAAAGCCTTTCTGCTCTCTTTATCTCATAACGGCTTAATTCTGTGTCTTAATAAAACTATGCAGTATTACTTATGTATGATATAGTAATCATTCTTTGACATGCTCAGGCTGTCCCTGTTGCTTATAACATATATTCCTGTCACTGCAGAAAAAACCATGAGCAGCAGCGAGCATATAATAATCATCCTGCATCTCTTCAAATTTCTCCCCCCAGAAATTGCTGGCATACAGATGCGGAAATTTAAACCTTAATAATTCTCCTGAGAAAATATCGAATCTTCACCGATTTTTCGAAGGAGATAAATTCAATTATAAATTTCCGCAGCTATATATATTTATACTCGTTATACTCTTCAAATATGTAAACATGTGCCGTTTAGACGGCGTCATAGTACTGTACCACCTAATCGGATTCTATGCCTCTCCAAATCTCCTCCTTACCTTAAGATACTCCAAATGAAAAACCCGTGACGGATAAATATACAACCCTGCCGAAAATACTCCTCAAAACTGCATATTTATTATCTGTACCTGACAGGGTGGTTTAAACTGAACCTCAGACGCTCTTGACAGAGAATATTCAGTTTTTCTATAAATCCCTGATCAAAATTAAAAGGAGGGAAATGAAACGGCAGTAGCAGCAACAAAAGGTTCCACAAAGCTTGTATTGTCGCTGAAGACCGGCACAGATCCAGAAGGTAATGCCATAAAGAAGGATATGAGCATATCCAAGGTAAAGGTAGCGGCGGGGACTTCACGTCCAAATATTCTGCTCAACTTACCCAGAGACTGGTCACAAAATGGGCTCTTGTTTAATTCAACGTGAAAGGCACCGCAGGGTGCCTTCTTCATTTTTTGATACAGCTTTAACTATATTATGAACTGGAGAGATACTGATTAGGCTGTCAGGATTACTGCACACATCTTGTGTAAAACTCTCCTACTCAGGATGTTTAAAGAGCAGTCAAAGGGACAGAATATTTAAAAGCAAAAACCGGCATTGGCAAGGAGGTCCATGTATGAGGAGAAGATTTCTATTTACAACCTTTTCTATAACAATTATTGTTTTTTTCGCCGCCTGCTTTCCAGGCAGCAGCCTGTATCTGAACAATGCAGCCGGCGCCGCAGCTTTGGCCTGCAGCAGTATGGGAAACAAGGCTGAGTCCTCAGT
>JAUZPH010000043.1 GCA_030706065.1 Bacillota bacterium
CATCCAACCCAAGTATATTCGCAGATTCGATAGTTGAATTAAAAAGCTTCCGTAAAATCGCATTGTCCATGGTTGGCCCTGCGCAGATAGCGGTAGTGTATCCGGCAGCAGTTCTATAAATATTCTCAGGAGATAGGCTGGGGCAGGTAACAAGTCTCCCTTCACTGTCCTCTACAAGAAAGTCCACGAAGAATTCGCAGGCTTCTTTCATTGTCGGGTAAACCTGTTGAAGAAAAGCCTTATCCATTGTAAACTCATATCTATCCCACAGATGCAGGCATAGCCAGGCAGCTCCCATGGGCCAATATGTTGAGGAGGGCCAGGAATCCTGGGGAGATACATCACCCCATATATTCGTATTATGGTGTGCCATAAAGCCTTTACAGCCATACATTTCACGGGCCATAATACGGCCTTTTTTCTTTAATTTCTCGATGAGCCTGAACAGAGGTTCATGGCATTCTGAAAGATTGCACTGCTCGGCTATCCAGTAATTCATCTCAGTATTTATATTTATGGTATATCTGCTTCCCCAGGGAGCAAAGGTCAGGTTATTCCATATACCCTGAAGATTCGCCGGCAGTTCACTGTCTTTTCTGCTGCTTGATATGAGCAGATACCTTCCATACTGATAATACAGAGCAGCAAGAGAATTATCAATGTCTCCGTCAGCTGCTCTCATAAGTCTTTCGTTTGTTGGAATAAATTCATAAAGCCTGTCTTCACCCAGTGAAATATCCATTCTCTTAAACAACTTTACATATTCGGCAATATGATCACTCTTTATAGCCTCAAAGCCTTTTTCCTCAGCCTTTTGAATACGCTCAATACAGACTTTTTCAGGATCGGAGTTATTATAGTCCGTGGCAGCTGCAAAAAGAATAATAAGGTTTGAACCGTTTTCAATAATCAGCTTTCCGTCTTCACAAGAAGCACGGCCCTCCTTTCCCCACCCCTGAAAGTCCGCTGATATTTTCAGCATTGCACAGTATTGAATTGAACCATCAGCACATTGGCCTTTCATCACCAGAGAAAGTGGGAGTTTTCCTGCAGAAACACAAAAGTTCTGTGGCCTGGTGAGCGCGGCCTCCAGCTGTATTGTACGGCCATCGGTAGCCCTCATTGACATGGCAAGAACATCATCTACAGCACTTGTGAGACTTTCAAGGCGGTAACTGACTCCACCTATGGAGTATCTCACCCTTGATACGGCAGTTTCAAGATCCAGTTCCCTTCTGTAAGAATGTACTGTTTCTTTTCCTTCACTGTAACCGAAGTTCAACAGGATATTGCCTAAAGTCTGGTATGAGCCTTGATTATTACCGGTGTAAGCTTCCTTTGCCAACAGGTCGGCTTGTTTCAAATCTCCTTCCAGAATGCATCTTTGTATCTCTTTGACTAATTCCAATGCCTTGTGTTTATCTGCATTGTTTTCACCTGCGCTCCAGACAGTTTCTTCATTGACCTGTATATTTTCATGAAAAGGATCCCCATGGACCATTGCTCCAAGTCTTCCATTACCGAGAGGAAGAGCTTCCACCCACTCGGAAGCCGGTTTGTCGTACCAGAGCTTCAACTTATTGTTATTATCCAGATTCATAACTACATCAACCTTTCATAAAAATGAGCATTTCACTCAAAATATAAGTAGATTATAAGTTTGGGAAAATATTGTTGCAAGCTTTTTTGCAAGTTTTTCTTTTATTGTCAATTCTCAAAGGTCCATCGTCAATGAAATTTTTCATTGACATTCAAGTTGGATTTAAATGTAACTCTGAAGCCGGATATCTATTTGTCACCAACAGCAATATATGTCTATATCAGGTTAATATATTGCCAGTATATTTTACTAAATACATGTAATATGAAAGCAAGAGATATATAAACAATACAAAATGAAAGGAGGATTTCCATGAACAAAAACAAATTTGCCGTTACTCCGCCTATGGGCTGGAACAGCTATGATTATTACGACACTACTGTGAATGAGGAACAGGTAAAGGCGAATGCTGATTATATGGCAGCGCATCTTAAGCAGTTCGGGTGGGAATACATTGTAGTGGATATCCAATGGTATGCATATGCTGCAGGTACTCAAAGAAATCGATATCAGTACATCCCTTTTGGAAAAGTGGAAATTGACCAATATTCCAGGTTACTTCCATGCCCTGAACGATTTCCTTCATCAGTGAATGGACAAGGGTTTAAGCCCCTAGCTGACTATATTCACAGTCTTGGCTTGAAATTTGGTATACATATCATGCGTGGAATCCCCAGAATTGCTGCACACAATCATATGAAGGTTTCAGGAACCGAGGCTACAGCTAATGAAATAGCCAGTCCATCTTCCATATGCTGGTGGAATCCGGATATGTACGGGTTGGAGGTTGATAGAGAGGGAGCACAGGAATACTATAACTCCATTTTTGAATTGTATGCAGAGTGGGGGGTAGATTATATAAAGTGCGATGATATAGCAAGGTTTGATATGCCTTCTGCAAGGAAGGAAATAGAGATACTGCATAATGCGATACAGCACTGCAGCCGTCCCATGGTACTCAGCCTATCACCGGGACCGGCATTAATTGATAAAGCATGGCACTACGAAAAGTATGCAAACATGTGGCGTATCACAGATGATTTTTGGGATCATTGGCCTCTGCTTCAAAATATGTTTGAACGATGTGAAATCTGGCAAAACCATGTATCAGAAGGCTGTTATCCCGATTGCGATATGCTGGCCCTGGGGTATTTGGGAAAAGGATTTGATGATGAGCGATCTACCAGATTTACGAGTGAAGAGCAAATAACAATGATGACTCTGTGGTGCATATTCAGGTCCCCCCTGATGCTTGGAGCAGAGCTGACAAAGCTGGATGAGTGGACCAGGAGTATTCTCACCAATAAGAAGGTATTACGCCTTTTATCTCATTCAAGAGGTGCAAAACAAATAAAGCGGGATAAGTATCAGGCTGTATGGTTATCTAAAGATACAGAGGAGGACGCTTATTATCTGGCTGTTTTCAACCTCAGCGATGATATACAGAAGATTTCGATAACTGCTGAAGAAATTGGACTGAGTTCCTTTAAAGATAAAAAGATGGAAGAACTATGGAGCAGTGAAGCATTTAATGGTTCTGACGGTGTCTTTGAAACGGGGGTTTCAGCGCATGGAGCACAGCTTTATAAGCTGACAGATAATTTATAAAGTCATATATAGATGTGTGAGTTTATATTATAATTAATCACCTTCGAAAAATCGGTGAAGATTCGATATTTTCTTCGGTGAATTTGTTAACGTTTAAACTCACACATCTTTAAAAAATTCATGGAATAAATGGAGGGTATCAAAATGAAAAAAGCAAGATTAAAAGTGGACAAGGATTTTGCCGTTGCCGAGGTAGACAAGAGAATCTTCGGTACTTTTATTGAATCCATCGGGGATATTGTGTATGGAAATATTTATAACCCCGATCATCCGCAGGCTGACGAGCAGGGTTTCCGTAAGGATGTGCTGCAGCTGATGCGTGAACTTAATACATCTGTTATCCGCTACCCCGGCGGTAATTTAGTGTCCGGCTATCATTGGATGGACGGAATCGGCCCCAAGGATCAGCGGCCCGTACGCTTTGAAAAGGCGTGGAGAAAAATCGAGACTAACCAAATGGGCATTGACGAATATACAGACTGGGTGAAAAAGGTAGGCTCGGACCCCATGCTCGCTGTTAATCTTGGCACAGGCACACCGGAAGAAGCCTCCTACGAAATAGAGTATACAAACATGGAGAGCGGTACTCATTTCAGTGACCTGCGCAAAAAGTACGGCCATGAAAAACCTCATGACATTAAGATGTGGTGTCTGGGCAACGAGATGGACGGTACCTGGCAGCTTGGAGAAAAGACTGCCGAAGAATATGGCCGTATAGCCTATGAAGCCGCCAAGCAAATGCGGCTTGTAGACCCGGATATCGAATTGGTGGCCTGCGGCAGCTGTGCCAATGACAAAACCCATCCTTCCTTTCCGGACTGGGATCGTACAGTGCTGGAGCATTGCTATGACAATGTTGATTATCTTTCTCTGCACCGTTATTACAACTACGACCCCGAGAGTGTGAAGGGAACTGTATTTCCATCGCAATTCACCCCTGAGGACCTGCCATGTATCTCCCAGGACCTTGGCAGCTTCATAGACACCATTTGTGCTGCCGCCGATTTTGTGAAGGGGCGTAAATACTCCGATAAAACAATCAATATATGCTTCGACGAATGGGGCGTGATGTCCAGCCAGACAGCAAAGGCGGAGGGACTTGACTGGAGCGAACGGACAATTCCTGAGAACGGCCGCCGTGTTTTTTCTATGAACTTGATTGATGCCGTGTTGTTTGGAAGCATACTCATAACTTTCATAAATAAGTGCGACAGGGTAAAGATCGCCTGCCAGTCCATTGTAATAGGAAGCATGGTAGGTGTTGATCCCAAAGGCGGCGCTTACAAGCAGACAACCTTTTATCCCTTCCAGCACGCTGCCACTTATGCAAGAGGTGTGGCACTGCGCCCGGCACTTGAAAGTCCGTTGAAGAAAACCGAGAGGTTTGGAGAACAGCCTTTTATCCAGACAGCAAGCGTTTATGACGAGGAAGCCGGCATTGTTACAGTATTTGCCGTAAACTTAGGACTCCGTGAAAGTGTGGAATTGGACTGCCAGCTGCAATTCGAAAGTGTGAAACTCCTGCAGCACATTCAGATGTACGACAGTCAGCCTCTCGCCGTAAATACCTTTGAGAATCCGGAGCGTATAATCCCGAAGGAAATCAGTGTTGACAAAAACGAAGTTGTACTGCCGCCATTAAGCTGGAACGTACTTCGTTATCAGGTGAAATAATTTGTTATTACAGATACGGAAATTTAAACCTTTATTATTCGGCTGAGAAAATATCGAATTTTCACCGATTTTTCCGGATGTAAAATTTCTGCGAAGTAGAATACAATTTAGAGGAAATTTTACATCCCTGATAAATTAAAATATAAATTTCCGCATCTATATATGCCCTGTGAAGAGCAGGGCATTACAGGAGGTGAAATGATGAAGGAATATAAGAACATACCATACAAAAGGGTAGAGACCCGTGATTTGTTTTTGGATATTTTTCTTCCGGAGGATAAAAATCCTCCTCTGATCATGTGGATACATGGAGGCGGCTGGAAGGAGCTGAACAGGACATGGAATCTTGCAATACCGCTGCTGGAGAAAGGATATGCCGTTGCAGAGGTAGATTACAGATACTGTGATGAAGGGGAATTTCCAACCCAGATGCTGGATCTAAAGGATGCACTGCTTTTTCTGAGAAGGAATGCAGATAAGTATGGGTATGATGGGGGAAAGATAGCGGTATCAGGTGATTCCGCAGGTGCACATCTGTGTACCTTGATGGGTGTATCGGCAGGTAACCGGGACTGGGAAACCGCTGAAGAAGATTACAGAATTCAGGCCGTTGTTGACATGTGCGGACCGACGGAACTGGCCATGTCATTTCTAGGCAAGGGTGAGGAACCGGATAACCCCATCGCTGAACTGCTGGGAGCGCCGGTGTCGTCGAAAACGGGATTGGGCCGCGCCTCAGCAGCGAGTCCCATGACTTACATCAACGGCAGTGAACCGCCATTCTTAATTCTGCATGGTTCGGAGGATCCTGTAGTGTACCCCGAACATTCAAGGCTTCTGCGAAATGCACTTGAAAAGGCGGGAGTACCGGTAATGATGTATCTGATACCGGGAGCAGTACATGCTTTTGGGGGCAGACTTGTAACTGATATCATCGGCGAGTTCCTGGATTATTATCTAAAGGGAATAAAAACGGTGGAAACGCCGGAAGTGAAAGAATGTCACATGAGAAAGATTCCCTACGTCAGGAAATAATATGTAGGCGAGAAGGCTTAAAAGATTAACTCAGGTAACTTACTAGTAACAATATCAGCTTATGTTTCTTATTTAAAAGGGGGATGTATTTATCATATTACGTACCCCTCTTTTTCCATTAGCAGCGAAGAATGATACAGCTTCAATATTTGAAAATCAAAAAGTTATATTTTTGAAGGGGTGAACAAAATGATTGAAAAGTTTGATAAAACTGCTCAACTTCCAAACGGTCAAATGTTTGAGTTCTGGGAAGTCCCTCTGATATATGAAAGGGAAATCCACGTGGATAATAAAAATCCACTGGCCTCTGACGAAAATGAGGGCACTTTGTTGAAACCTTTTAGAACAATCAATGCTGCCGCTCAGATAGCCACTCCAGGGACGAGAGTGATAATTCATGGTGGTATATACCGTGAAACAGTACAACCAGCCATGGGCGGATCTAGTCCTGAGAAGATGATCAGCTATGAAGCCTGCCAGGGAGAAGAAGTAATCATTAAGGCTTCAGTAGAAGTGAAAAACTTTAAACCAAGCGTTGGCTGGAGGCTCACAAGAGGTTTCGGCGATAACATTTCGAGTACTGAAGGAATAAAAGTATGGGAAATTGAACTTGATCCCGAGGACTTCAAAGGCTATAATCCATTTTGCGCCGTGAATATACTTCATGATCGATTGTTTATCGAGTATAATAAAACGGATATGACAACTTATTTGAATAGAAGAGGTATGGTATTTGTTGACGGAAAACCTATGAAGCAGGTTCCACTTTATTATATGCTGAGCGAAATTGAAAATTCTTATTGGGTCGAAGCAAATGGACAGAAGGTACATATTCGTTTGGCTGGAGACGATGACCCGAGAAGCCATCTTATCGAACTGAGCAACCGTGAACAGTGTTTTGCACCAAAAGTTCCGTTCCTTTCCTACATACGGGTGAAAGGACTTACATTAGCCCATGCAGCCACCGGTGCTCCAGTACCTCAGAGAGGCTCCCTTTCCTGTTATCGTGGACATCACTGGATAATTGAGGATTGTACTATTGACTGGTCAAATGCCACCGGAATCGACTGTGGAAATGAATGCTGGCACCATAGCCTTATTGAAGAGCAAACCATCGGAAACACAATCATCCGCAGAAACACCATTAAAGATGTCGGTGTATGTGGTATTGCCGGAATGTTTGTAAAGAATATGCTCATCGAGGACAATTTAATTACTGGGACGGGCTGGCAGAGGATGGAGCTTTCCTGGGAAGCAGGAGGCATAAAGGTGCATAATTCTGTCAATTCTTTAATCCGCCGCAACATCATTAAAGAAAGTTACGGGTGTGATGCATTATGGATGGATGTCGGAAATGAGAATAATCGCATCACCTCCAATCTTTTCCTTGACGGCATTGATTCAAGGGAGCATTTGTTCATCGAGTGTACTAGGGATGCTGAGAACCTCATCGACAATAATATTATATGGAATGTGGAAGGAAGGTACGATAAAAATGCTGTTAAGTCTGAACCAGGTTCTTCCGGATGGTACAAAACCACCGAAACGGATGTAAGAAATGGTTACGGCATTTATCTGGAGGGTACAGACAGGCTAAGGATTGTGAACAATCTCATCGGCAAATGCAATAAAGCAGGATTTTTTGCAAAGGTAGTGGCCTTCCGTTTGATGATAAATCGTGGAGGAACATCCAGAGAGAACAAATTCTTCAACAATCTGTTCTATCAATGCGGAGAAGCCGCAATAATCCTGCCCAATGAGCACAATAAGGCAGAGGGGAATGCGTACACGAAGATGCCTGCAGGATACCTTCGTGTAATGCATCCGGAGCCGGAAATGTGTCTGGATCTTTCCACATGGCAGGAATTCTGCGGATTTGATAAGACCGGATGTAACTGTGACATGGAAATTGAAATCAATAGCGGCGACTTGACCATGGAGATAATCTATAAAAGCGAACTATCATTGATAAATGCGGATGAAAAAGTATCTACAGATTATTTTGGCGCTGCAGTTGATGGCCTCAGAACTGCCGGTCCGTTTACGGGGTTGACAGACGGAAAAATTCGATTCAGCATCGACCCAAGAAGAAAGGGTGAATAAATATGAAACTGGTATGCGGCGGCTATATCCTTAGCTTTATGGATGGTGGCCTTGAGGTGCAAAAGAACAGTAAAGTTCTATACTATAACAAACGGCCGATGTTTGTGACGGTGAAAACCGTATCTGCCATCAGTGAATTTTACGATAATGCATACAATAAGATTGAGGCTGCCGATAATAAGGTTATTGCAGAAGGCACGATAACTGTGCCTTCCGGCTCTGAATTTTCCTTTACGGATGTATATGAAGCAACAGATGCCGGGTTTAAGGTGAGCCGAAATGTCAAAGTGCTGAAGGCTGGGAATGACCTTGGTTTTTCCACCAAGATATCTCTAGTTATGACGGAATCAGATAGCACTCATGACTATAACTGCTTCGCACCCGGCGTTTGGTATAAGCAGAATGAATTTGCACCTGACGGAACCTTTGGAAAAGACCTGGATTGCGAATATTTCTGGCGAATGGAGACCTGTTATGCCTTGCCTTTGTTTGCAATGCAAAACATGACATCGGGAGAAACGGCTGTTCTTTCCCGTTGGGCCGCAGACGTAACCATGCGTTCTCTGGACATTGTGCAGTCAGAAAATAATACTGACCCCAAATTTACCATTGGTGCCATTGGCATGAGCAAGCCTAGTAGCAAGACACTGAACTATTTGTACTACGGTTTTACCGTACGCAAGGATATCGAAACAAAGACCGATGGCCTGTCCATCGATTATATATATCCTGGATGTGACGGGCAGCTGCCTGGAGGAAATCACTATGGTGGTCTCGATTACAATAACAAGGTCAAAACTTTCCAGCGCATAAACCACCCGGTGGAGGTCGGCTTTGAGCAAAATTACGCAGTAGCGGTAAGTTTAGGGCATTATGGCAGCTTTCAGCTGATGATGAGAGACATCTGGCGTATAACCTATGACAGGTTGCGGGATAAATTATTTGATGTAGACAACGAGCTTCATTATCACAACTGCATGAAGATACTTACCCAATATACGCGTCAATACGGCGATTCCTATGGTTTACCCTTTGCCTGCCAGCTGCCCGACATGGATATATCCAGTGTGTCCTTCCAGTTCGGTTTTGTCGGTCAGCAGCCCGGTATAGGCTATCAACTTTTGCGTTACGGGGATAAGGAATGCGTGCCTGAAGCCTATGAAAAAGGAGTGAACATCATTGATTTTTGGGTGAGGACAGCAATGACAGAGTCCGGCCTGCCTCATATGTGCTATAACCCGAATATCAAGGGGTTCGAGCCATATCCACACTATGTAAGGATGCTTGCCGACGGTATTGAAGCTATTTTAGACGCCTACCTCTACATGCGCAGGAAAGGCGATGAACGGCCTGCCTGGCGGGAATTCTGCAAAAAGACAGCAGACTGGCTTGTGAACATTCAAAATCGAGACGGCAGCTTTTATCGTGCATACAATATTGACAACTCCATCCGAATGGACTCAAAGTCTAATACTCCAAGTGTAATACGTTTCCTGGTACAGTTTTATCTTGTATCCGGCGACGAGAGATATAGAACTGCCGCGATCAAAGCCGGTGAATGGTCCTATTTTAACGCTTATCTGAATTTGGAGTATCGTGGCGGTACTTGTGATAACACGGATATACAGGATAAAGAAGCAGGTATCTATGCCATCTTTGGCTTCCTTGCACTTTATGATCTGACCGGAGAGAACAAGTGGCTGGAAGGTGCCGTCGGCGCCGTGGATTATACAGAAACCTGGACATATGCATGGAAATTCCCGGTACGTACCCTTATGCCGAAACATCCGTTCAACAAGTATTCTATCAGCGGACAGAGCATCATCACCATCGGAGGTGGAGCCGATGTGTACATGGCTGCCTGTGCTTATACATATTACAGGTTATATGTGATTACAGGTGATGAGCATTATCTTGACTTTGCCGAGTTCGTACATAAGAACACCCGTCAGGCTAATGATGTGGATGGCAGCATTGGATATATCATGCCGGGTTTGGGGCACGAAAGCGGCAACTTTACCGGCCAAACCCTGCAGAGCCACTATCACTGGCTGCCATGGTGCACCTTTGTAGAGGTCGACCCTTCATCGAGGCTGTTTGATACCTTCGGCGGCTATGAGATTGCTGATGCTCAAAGACTCAGTCCTGAGGAAAGGGCTAAAAGAAACCGTATCTATGACTCATTTGCTTAATACACTGCATGGAAAAGGGAAAGTCTTTAGCAAAAGACTTTCCTTTCTGTAGTAAATATATTACCGATTAACGGGATGTTGGTTACTTCAACACCTAATCTTAGAATATATCAATTTTGAATTAGTATTTGTCATTGTTTGAAAACAGTCAGTATTTTATAATTTATTATATAGAGCGCTAAACGGTCAAAACTAATTTTATGCAAGATGGTTACCACCTCGCGATTCGGAGTTTTCGAACATGCATAAGTTAAATGTTGACCGTTTAACCCTATAAAACACAGTTAAATTTGTAGTCAATATATACTTATTTTGTAATGGGTATATTATAAGATAACAATTTTTTGAAAAAATTTGAGGGTAACGGTTCGTAACTTTCCGTGACCTTGGTTAAACGAAAGGAATGGTAATAATTATGAAAAAGCAAGGATTTAATCCCTATCTTCCATCCTGGGAATATACTCCGGATGGTGAACCGTATGTTTTCAATAATAGAGTCTATGTCTATGGCTCTCATGACCGTTTTAATGGGCATGCCTATTGCTTAAACGATTACGTGTGCTGGTCGGCTCCCGCTGATAATCTGGGTGACTGGCGTTATGAAGGGATAATTTATAGAAAAACAGATGATCCGCTCAATCCTGACGGCAGCATGTGTCTTTATGCTCCTGATGTAACAGTTGGACCTGATGGACGGTATTATTTGTACTATGTCCTGGACAAAGTTCCGATAGTATCGGTAGCCGTCTGCGATACTCCGGCAGGCAAATATGAATTCTACGGCTATGTACATTATTCTGACGGAACACGACTGGGTGAAAGAGAAGGCGACCAGCCTCAGTTCGATCCGGGAGTACTTACTGAAGGAGATAAAACATATCTTTATACCGGTTTTTGTGGATTCGGTGACAAATCAAGAAAAGGTGCCATGGCAA
Organism: Bacillota bacterium; assembly: GCA_030706065.1. Taxonomy (GTDB): domain Bacteria; phylum Bacillota; class Clostridia; order Clostridiales; family Clostridiaceae; genus JAEZDX01. The sequence goes on from JAUZPH010000043.1 coordinate 11,148, forward strand.
CGGTGCTTGGACCAGATATGATCACAATTTTGGAAGAAACGGTATTTGTAGCACCCAGTGAGCCTTACAGCAAAGGCAGCGGGTATGAAGGACATCAGTTCTTTGAAGCTCCTTCCATAAGAAAAAAGGGGGATACCTATTATTTGGTCTATTCCTCCATTGTCATGCATGAACTGTGCTATGCCACCAGTAAACACCCTACGAAGGATTTTGTGTTCCGGGGAGTTATTGTAAGCAACAACGATCTTCATATTGATTTCTACAAGCCTGCAGAGAAGCCAATGTTTTATGGAGGCAATAACCACGGCAGCATCGTTGAAATCAATGGAAAATGGTATATTTTCTATCATAGACACACCAATGGAACTAATTTCAGCAGACAGGGCTGTATTGAACAGATTGAATTTCTAAGTGACGGCACAATCCCTCAGGTAGAGATGACTTCCTGCGGTCCCAATGGAGGGCCCCTTGTAGGACGTGGTGAATATCCGGCGTATCTGGCATGTAATCTGTTTTACAAGGATGAGTCAGTGTATACAGACTGTACCGGAGCATGGATGGACCATCAGTTCCCCAAGATAACTCAGGAGGGGAAAGACGGAGATGAAGAAATCGGCTACATTGCCAATATGAAGGCTTCTGCTACAGCGGGATTCAAATATTTTGACTGCAAGGGTATTAGGACAGTGAAAATCAAGGTACGTGGATATTGCAAAGGTGATTTTGAAGTAAAAACCTCATGGAACGGTACAGCTCTCGGAAAGATAACCGTTGATTTTACTAATGTATGGAAGGAGTATTCTGCGGATATAGCAATTCCAGATGGCATCCAGGCATTGTATATTACATATACAGGCCATGGAAGTGCAAGCCTCGCTTCTTTTACATTGGAATAATTAACTATGTTTTTAATGAAGGGATGAGGGTTACAATGATATCAAAAGTGAAAAATGAATCAAATTATATACTGTGCTATACGAGGCTGCCGCAGGAGGATATAATTTATGCGTCAAAGCTGGCGTACAGCATGCACCTTGCGTACAGTGAAGACGGGAAGTATTTTAAGGATTTAAATCATAATTCGGGTGTTTTGTTTGCAAAGTCGACAGAAAATGAAGATGGAACTCTGAATGCAAAGAACCTTAAGAATCCTTATATTTTCCATATGGCAGATGGTAGTTTTGGCGTCGTTGCTGTACGCATAGAGCCGGATGGAAGAAATGACGAGCAAAGCAAGGGCAGCATACTCTTATTTACATCTCCAGATCTTCTACAGTATAAGGAAGTCGGATTGGTTGATCTTAAGGGAAATACATGTGTAGATGATGTCACCTGTCAGTATGACGGAGAGAAGAAAGCCTATGTTATAAGATGGAGGGACGAAAAAGGGAATTACTATAAAAACTTTGCTGCTGATATTACTGAATTAACCGGTGCATCTGTTCCGGAAAGAGATAAAGCTTTTGCTATAGAATCTGTGTATGCCGGTATAGAGGGAATGATTCAGAGGAATGTTATAAGCGTGCCAGAAGAGGTGTCTAAACGTCTTGTATCCAAGCTCACAGTTCCAACGAATATTAAAATAGAAGTTCCTGAAAGTGTATCTGCGGCATCGGAAGAAGATTTGAAAACTGTGAAAACTACTGCTGTTTACAGTGACGGAACAACAGATATAAAGCTGATAGACTGGGATACGGCAGGAGTAGAATGGGATAAGCCGGGAACCTACCGTATAACGGGGACTGTCCACCAGGATCATTATGTTTTTCCGGTAGCCATCAACCGGGCTGACCCATGTGTTGCAAAATGGAATGGGAAGTACTATTTTATTGCTACTAATGATGCCGATAACAATCATACCTTATACATGAGGGAAGCAGACAGCATTCCAGGCCTGGTTAATGCCGAGGAGGCATTGATACTTGATTCCAATACCTATGATGGCATTGGCGGACTTCTTTGGGCACCGGAATTCCACATCATCGAAGATGACCTGTATATCTTCCATGCTGCAACACCTGGCGAATTCTTCCATGAAGAGTCCCACGTTATGAAGCTTCGAAAGGGAGGAAATCCAATGTGTGCAGCTGATTGGTCAAGGCCTCGGCGCGTTGTAAAAAAAGACGGCACATATTTATGTGAAGCAGGAAAGACTATCTCTCTTGATATGACAAACTTTGAGATGAACGGGGAGTATTACGTTGCCTGGTCTCAGCGTCA
>JAUZPH010000430.1 GCA_030706065.1 Bacillota bacterium
GCTGAACAGAAGGCTGAAGATTATTATCAGTCACTTTACAGGCAGGTTATGGAGAATACTTATGCATCATTTTTGACAAGGGACATTAAGGGATGGAAGCATAAACATATTCGGCATCATTTATTATCGTCCATTTTGTTACGCAAGAAAATAAAGCCTGTTCCTGAGGATTATCAAAATTATATCCGATGGCTCAATTTTACAGGAAAACTGAATAATTATCTGGACAGAAGCATCTCATATATCCTCATGCGGGATCTGGGCAAGGCCCTGGACTCACCTGATACTCAAGACCAGGTTCAAAGGATAGCAGAAAGTTTGAAAAGTAGCCTTCTTCATCCAACGGCAGCAGGTCATGCTGGCAAAACTACTGACTTTAATCTGGCAGGATTGTACAGGAGAGCTCAAAAGGAAGGAATCGAATCCACTGTAATCTGGCTGGTAAACAAACTCAAGAACGTGTCAGCCAATATTCCTGAGGGGATGAATGCCGAACAGGCGCAGCGCAAACTAATAAAAATCATAGGCGGAGTAATAATGCACCAACTGGAAGAGATGGATAGTAATATTTCCAATGAAGAGCGTGCCGTGAAACTTGATGAAGCTATCCGTCTGGGCTATTCCTATGGCCTGACCTATCCATTTGTTGACGATCTGTTGGATGCCAAAGTCTTATCGGAAAAGGAAAAAGAGAAATATTCAGATTTGATACGTACCACTCTTATCACAGGTTCCGTACCTGAGTTGGTTCAGTGGAATGAAAATAATGTTGATTTCATCCGGTATATTCATTCGGAACTCAAGGAAGCCTTCGAGTATATTAAGTCTCATCAGCGGCTGGAGGCAGTGAATCCATTTCTTGAGCAGTCATATGTGTTTTTTAATTCCCAGGAAAAGGACCGTGAAAAGGAAATGTCAAATGCAGGTTATACAAATGAGGAGCTTTATATACCGATTATTCTAAAGTCCTCTTCTTCCCGGCTGATTGCCCGTTCAGTTATCAGTGCTCACGAGGATGAGGGTTTTGACAGCAGAACATTCTTTTATAGTATATACAACCAGCTGGCAGATGACTTTGCCGATATGTTTGATGACATGAGGGAGGGGGCAGTAACACCTTATACGTATTATATAAAGTATCATAACAAACGTTCAAATCTTATCAATCCATATGAGCTGTACTGGGTTGTGATTTTTAATTTAATCCATAACGTGTATCACTCGGATGTGAGAACCTGTGAGGTGATTCTTGATCGTGCCATAAATGGCCTGAAGAGGTTTAAAGAACGGAATGGACGAAAGAAATACTACGAAATTATGGAGCTCTTTGCTTCTGGAAATTCGGAATTCAACTTTCTTGTCCAAAGGATGGTTAAAAGGGCGGAGGATGTGGATTTTTTTGATAAGTTGATACGGGACCATATGATTTTCATTTTGAAAAATGATAACCGGGAACGGAAAGAATTTTTAGACGCTGTGGAAACAGCACGCAGAGAGATTAACAACATCTTAAATATTCATCAACCTGATGAAAGTTCACTTATAAAAGATAAAATAATTGATGCTGCAAATTACAGCCTGATGGGAGATGGAAAGAGACTGAGGCCCATAGTGACATGGATAATGGCTGTTAAAGAATATGGATTAGACAGGTCTGCGGTGGAGCCTCTTTTGAGGTCGCTGGAATACATGCATACCGCATCTCTGATTTTCGATGACCTGCCCTCACAGGATAATGCGGCCACCCGCCGAGGACGATCTACTCTGCACCAGGTCTATGGCACTGCCACAGCAGAATTAACCGGCATTTTTCTGACACAAAAAGCTGTAGAGGAACAAGCTTCTCTTGACCGGTTCGATGCCGGGGCTGTGCAGGACTTGATACGGTATTCGGCTCAGGTAACTGAGAAGGTGTGTAGGGGGCAGGCAATGGACCTGGACTCAAAGGGTAAAACATTGACTCTTGAGCAGCTAAACACAATGTGTTTCTATAAGACCGGTATAGCCTTCGAGGCTTCCCTTATAATGCCGGCTATTCTAGCCCATGCAGAGGAGGAGGAAATTAATGCTTTGAAGAGATTCGCCCTTCATGCAGGTATTGCCTTTCAAATCAAGGATGACCTTCTTGATGTTGAGGGAGATCCGGTGTTAACCGGAAAAGCCGTCGGTAAAGATACTGAAAATGACAATTCGACATTTGTTTCAATCCTGGGCACGGAAGGGGCAAAAAAAGAAATGTGGGAGCACTACTGCCTTGCAGTTGAGGTACTGCAGGAGGTGCCGGGGAATACAAGTTTTCTAAGGCATTTTTTGAACTATATTGTAAACCGGGAACACTAGAAAGCTGGACTTCTTATAATGTCCAACCATATAAAAAAGAAGCTGGGATATACATTTTTTCCAGGTGCAGGAGTTTGTGCCTGTATTGAATCAAAACCTGACAATTAAGAAGAAAGTTAAGAAGGAAGTAATTGATTGAAAGATGAGGATAAGAATACAAAAGAACTGACCAACCTATTTAAAATCAAAACAATTTTATAGCAGAGAAGACTATGCAGCGTTATAATAAGGAAGTGAGTTTTTCACTTTCTTTTTTCATTATATTAAATATGTTTCTTAATATCATTTCTGTCGAAAGCAATGTACAAATAAACCCAGCATATATCATTATGCAAGACTAGCACTATGTTGCAAAGCAGTGGTAGGCGGTGATTAGGACAAGCATATGATGTCAATAATGTATTAATAGAATATCAATTATAAATGAATAATTTGAACAAGGGAGAATGGAATGTGAAAAAAGGAAACGGTGTTACCCGCAAATATGCGGAAAGGGTATTGCTGGAGATACCTGTGATAGCAGATAATATTAATAAGGATAATAGTCATTTACAGCTTATAACTAAAATTGCCGTATACGGCAGTTATATCTCCAGTGATAAAGAAATTTTGGGTGACTTGGATCTGGCTGTTGAAGTAGTTAACAGGTATGAGGGAGAAGAATTTACAAAACGGCTCAATAAATTTGCTGAATCTTTTACTTCCGGTTCAAGTTTAGACCGTATGTTCAAGGCTGCGAATTATATTTATAAATGCCTGGTAAATGGGAGGAAGTGTCTGCACATAAATCCATATATGGTCCTAGAGGCTTCCGGGCTTTCCGAGGGCAGTGGATATAAAATTGTATATAATCTTGAAAAGTAAAGAGGTTGTCCTATACATAGCTACTACTTTTTTGCTACATAGCGCTATCCCGTCAATTAGCATTATAGCTGCGGAAATTTATAGTTTAATTTATCGCCTTCGAAAAATCGGTGAAGATTCGCTATTTTCTCAGGCGAATTATTAAGGTTTAAATTTCCGCATCTGTACTACTGTACATCATATGGAAATAGAAGAATTTGATAAATTTTGTGGACAAAATCAGCCTTTCAAGAGATAACATTGATGATGAATTGTTTTTTATTTAGTTTTCAAGGGGAGAGATGCTATGAATATTCAAATTTTTGCTGGAAAAAAGTGCTTCGATACACAAAAGGCGGAACGTTATTTCAAAGAAAGGAAGATAAAATACCAACTTGTGGACCTGGCAGTCAAAGGACTAAGCAAAGGTGAATTGCAAAGCGTTGCTGCCGCAGTAGGCTTGAACAATCTAATCAATACTGCTGCGAAGGAATATAAGTCATCAAATCTTGAGAATATACGAAACGCCAGTGTAAAAGAAGAAATATTGCTGAATAATCCCAAACTATTCAAAACTCCTATAGTCCGAAATGGAAGACAGGCTACCGTGGGCTATCAGCCGGAGGTCTGGCAGAATTGGGAGTAGCCGTTTGAGGGACGTAAGAAGATAAGAAGACGAAGTACATATTA
>JAUZPH010000431.1 GCA_030706065.1 Bacillota bacterium
CTTGGCAATGCCCTGCTCTCTCAGTTTCTTGTTTTCCTCTTCGATGCGTTTTGTTTCCTCTATACCTTCCATGATGGTATTCCAGGTCTTTTCCAAAGTCTCGATTCTCACACTGGTGTTGCCGGCGAGTTTTGCTATATCTATGCTCTGATTTTTTATGTTCTCGGCATTTTTCAAGAGCAGTTCATTTGTTGTTCTATCCAGTTCCGTCAGAGAATCAGTTACAATCCTCTGTCTTTTTAAAGCTACAGCCTGCACGATACCGTTCTTGAAAACCGGAATGGTAATTATAAACGCGGAATGAATTTTTGAAACAAGCTTGTAGTTTCCTCTCTGGATCATCTTGATTTGAGGAGCAGTCTGAAGTGAAACCATCTTGGCTGTTTCAAGGTCATAAATCCTCTGCTTCATCATTTCTATGGCAGTCTTCATATTCTCCAGATTCATATAGTCCATCTGGTCTCCGGAAGTCGCCGCCTTGGCCTCAATGGCGGGAAGGTCTTCACTTTCCAGCTTTTCAACAACCATATTTCCTGCTACCACATATTTCTCAAGTTCCTTGTAGTAATTAAAGTTCTGCTCATACATATTGTCCAACATCAGGTTGGCATCATTCAGGTCAGTTTTATACTTACCAAGCTCAGTATATATTTTATCTATTTCAGTTCCAACTGTCTTATATTTACCCATAATCTTTTCTATTGCCTTTGCCGGCTTATTAAACATTTTTCCAAAGAAGCCTTCAGGCTTATCTTCAAAATCCTGTTTATCAAACTTCTTCATTATGTTTGTAAGTTCTCTGATCATGACACTGGAGCTTTCCACGGTATTACTTTTTATATTTCTTAAAATCTGATCTGCAAATTTTGATATCTCCTGTGCAGGTTGATTTCCGTATTCCAGTACCGCATTAGAGTTTCGGATATTAATGCTGGAGGCGATTTGAAGCACCTCCGGTGACCGTCTCAACTGCTCCTTCACAGTCAATACCCTTTCTTGAAAATTGTCTTCCTGTACCTGAACAATGTCATTATTGGCCATACTTTTTCACTCCTATACACAAAAATAATATTTAACATAGGTATATTCTCTTTTTAAAATATATCTGTATAGTATCTTTTTTCATATTATATAATATTTTAACAATCCTTTCACCTAAATAAGGTTTGCCAAAATGTTCGATAATTAAACTGCTAAAATCTTATTTTCTAAAAAAGCCCTTAAAAAAGCCCTTCTTTTTATCATAATACTTTGTAAAGTCAAGATTAAAGGACATTTTTTCAAGATGATGCGCATCATACATGTCAGGGTAGATAAAAGTTTCTATATCGGTGTACCCAGAGGGATTGTAAATTACTATGTCTACACCCATGGCATTCATGAAAGTAAGCATTATACAGTCCTCATAGGATAAATTCCCGTTCTTTTCATTATTATAAATGACTATTTTGGGCACATCCTCAGGATAGTCGAAGCTTTGAAGTATTTGCTGCATAGTAGTACTCAGATTGATAAGCACAGAGAATATATCCACCTGAAAATCTCTGAAAGGCTGATTTTCAACGTTATATACAACAGGATTCATACATAATGCCTTTATCTTTTCTGCCATGGCAGCCTGAAGGCCTATTCGGAGTTCCTTATACTTCCACCAGGAGGCTTTCACTAATTTCTCAGTATCAAATTCATCCTTGCCATGCTCCGGATATACATGGGCAAGCTTGCCGTACTCTAAAGGAACAACCTCGATAATCGGAAGCTTATTTATGAATATAGACTTGTTCAAGCCTACGATGCCGTTTACTTCCTTCCAGTATCTATCCAAATCCTCATGGGTACCGCTTACCTTTGCAAATATATTCGGTATAAAGACTGTTTTATTTTCCGCCTTCCAGCCGTCCCGGATGAAAGCCTTTTCCTTTGCCCAAAGATTAATCTCCTCATAGGTGGTACGCATTGTCAGCGCCTGGATATAGTAATCCGTGAACTGCCAGGGCCTGTAAAAGCTGCCACCTTCATCAAAAAGAGACTTATTCAGTTCCTCCCTTGCAGTATATGCCGTGGTTTTTATCCTGTCTTTGAGCTCCCAGGGCGATGATTTGATGTCGCCCCTGTTTAAATATCTTATTTCCCGGGAAAAGGCATTGAATTTATCCACTGAGGCAATTGCACCTGAATTTCCAGGATTGAAATACAGAACATCACAGCCCAGAGTAGCCAAAAATATGAGAAAGAAGGCTTCTTCCGGCGTTATATTACCATAATACAGTATTTTGGGATTGGCATTAATATAGTTAAATCCGTCCAAAAGGCTCTTGCTGTACATATTCAGCCAGTGAACGCCATAATTTAACATGAGCTTGAATTCATCTGCCTGAAAGCCGTTTCCCGTTCTGATATAGTAGTCCAGCATCACCTTGAAATAATTCTTCATCTGAAGAGTGAAGGCCGGATTCGACATGACAGGAAATAACCCATAGTCATCTATGGCACTGATTATATATGAACTGTCTATTCCCTGTTCAAGGTTAATGTTTTTCCATATTTCATTAAGCTTATTTTGCACTGCCAGTGAGATATTGCGGTCCAACCCTCTGTCAAATTTGGCATAAAGCCGGGTATAGGACCTTAAATCCCTGTCTATTCTATATAAAAAGTCATAATAGTCATCTTCATTGGTCTTTATTCCAACAAATCTATAAAAGTATCTCGGTATTGTAACAACATAGGAGTTATGCTGGAAACCTCTCCTGTCCTTTAGAGGTGTCTTTAAATCTCTTATAACATCATCTGTAAGTTCCGCATTGATGGCCTGTATATCAAGCCTGCTAATATCGATTTTGTCTACCATCCTTCACCAGACACCTTTCCTTTCAAAGTGGTTTACCTTTACAGTTGCGGAAATTTATTTCTTAATCTATCGCCGGGGCTGAAAATTTCTTTAAGCAGTCGGATAAAAATCAGTGAAGATTGGATGTTTTATAGATGCGGAAATTTAAACCTTAATAATACTCCTGAGAAAATATCGAATCTTCACCGATTTTTCGAAGGAGATAAATTCAATTATAAATTTCCGCAGCACTATCCGAAAAATATGATGAAATTTTACATCCGGAAAAATCGTCCTCTTCGATACTTTCTCATGCGAATACTGAAGGTACAGTTTTCTGCACCTGTATAAAATTTCAATTGATATTAAATTAACTATTATTTCAATATCAAACTCCGTTCACATTCTTAAAGTACCGTCAAAACAACTCTAGGTATACAAATATAGTATATCAATATTTGAAAAAAAATGAAATGGGACGGTTCACTATTTTTCAACTATAGATGTGTGAGTTTATATTTTAAGTTATCACCTCCGAAAAATCGGTGAAGACTCGATATTTTCTCCAGTGAACTTGTTAAGGTTTAAACTCACACATCTTTATATAGAACTCAAAAAGTCTATTGCACTCTGCCTTCGCAAAAATCCGTGAAGATTGGATATTTCGCTCCGCACAATGTAAGACTTTTAATGTGTTCTCTATAATATCTAATGCCGGCAAGCCTTATTATGACTGTCAGCAAACAAACTTTGACAATAAGTATATAAGCCTGCATATCATAAAGGCAATGTACAAGTTACTAAAGACATGTCATCAGTTCGGCGACATATTTGTATGCCTTTGCCTTTTGTACTTTTAATCCCCAGACTTAGTATCTATTGAACTTGTTACCCCAGTTTACCCATATGCCTTCCCCATATATAAGATTATCCAAAATACATGACTTAAATTGATAATGGAGTAGTATATTACACATATCATTATCACCATATTTGATATGTAAAGCTGTTTTTCCAAAGCACTCCTAATTCTTATAA
>JAUZPH010000432.1 GCA_030706065.1 Bacillota bacterium
TATTTATTTGATTAACACTTATATCCAGAGGAAGCGGAGGAACTATATCAGATTGAGGCAGCCTGCCTTTGTATAATTCGGCTTGCTTTAGCCAGGACTCTATCTTTGATAAAGAAGCCCTTTGATCTTTTGGAGTCCACCTTCCGGCTTCAGGCTGGTTATCAAGTATTTCAAGAGTTTTGATACTTGAAATGCTTTCAATTTCACCGGCAGTTACCGCATCGGCATAATAAGCCTTCCAAAACACGGAGCCAGTGATTAAACACAAAAATATTGCTGATACAGAAATTCTGAATATTATCCTCTTTCTATGTCTGTCCATACATATACTCCTTTCTAGTTAATCCTTACTTAAGCTTCTCTTCCAGCCAATATTCAAAATCGCTTCCGTTATTTATATGGATTGTCCATTTATCCTTTTCCACTTCCTTAAGGAGTTCTCGTTCCTTCTCCGAACTGTAGTCATATGCTGTATTTGTACAATTTGATAATCCTTAAGAGCATCAATCTGCTTCAAAACAGAATCGCTGGAATCTCCGGTTTTCGTGTTGGCTTTGGCGCAGGCTGATAGTATGAATACTAACGTAAAAAATAAGACAGGAAACATGACATTTTTCTTTTTCATCCGGCTTAGCACCTCACTCTTCAAAATACCTTATCCAAATCATATCATAAATACATATATCTGGAAATTGAAAATTTATATTTAAATACCTCCAAATCTATAGTTGCGAACTTTTGAATATCTGCGAAATTTACTAAAAATTTAAAGGAACAAAGTATTTTTGTTCCTATGGTCCACTATGGGCGAAAATCCCACGCTGACGCGTTAATTATAAATGCGTTAAAACCAGATATTGGATACTATGTTCATAATACTATGTATAGCGAGACTCGGCATTATACTCCCATCAGCTTCTTTTTCGTTAATATGGTATTGTAAAAAGCCTACGGTTGATGCCTCCAAAAAAGAGTAATTTTAAAACATATTAGTAATTATGGAAACCAAAGTGTACTTATATTCCTTCATTATTAATCAAATATAAAAAAGGGCCGCCTCGCAGGCAGCCCTTCATTATACAAATTATTAAATTGTTAACATCCATAGAATCCCTGTCAGGATTTCCGTGATGTATGCTATCTTTTATCAAATACCTCTGAAGCTTCACTGAGATAGTTGATAATTTCCAGGTGCTGAGGACATACAGATTCGCACTGTCCGCACTGAATGCAGGTTGATGCAGTATGTCCGTCACTGGTAAGCCCGCCATAGAAGAAATGGGGACGCATATCCTCTCCATAAGTTTTAATTGTATTGAAGGCGCGGAATATGTCCGGTATCTTTATCCCCTGAGGACATCCATCCACACAATAACGGCAGGCTGTGCATTGAATAGTCGGTGCACTCAACAGCTTCTCCGTTACTACCTCCAGGCAGTCGCTCTCTTCCTTGGACAGAGGTTCAAATTCAGACATTGTCTTCAAATTATCCTCCATCTGTTCCATGGATGACATACCGCTGAGTATTGTCATTATACCTTCCTGGGAAGCAACGAAGCGGAGTGCCCAGGAAGCTATGGAACTATCGGGACGAAGGTTCTTAAGCATGCTTTCTAATTCAGGCTGGAAAGCCGCCAGCATTCCTCCCTTTACAGGCTCCATTACTATAATAGGCACATTATGTTTACGTGCTACTTCATAATTTTTTCCCGACTGTACAATCTTGTTTGTCCAGTCAGCATAGTTGATCTGCAGTTGAACAAATTCCACCTCCGGATGCTCAGTCAGAACTTTATCCAGCAGTTCCGGGCTGTCGTGGAAGGAGAAGCCAAAATGTTTTATAAGACCTTCTTCCTTCTTCTTCATAGCCCACTGCCAGCAATTGAATTCATCATATCTTCCTATATTGCCTTCTTCAATACTGTGGAGAAGATAAAAATCAAAATAGCCGGCTCCTGTACGCTCCAATTGAGTGTTAAATATACGCTCAACATCTGCCTCTGTCTTTAATTCCCAGGCCGGAAGCTTTGTAGCCACCATAAAGGACTCCCTCGGATGTCTCTTTACCAGTGCTTCCTTCACTGAACATTCAGATTTTCCTCCGCCGTATACATATGCAGTGTCAAAATAATTGAACCCCTTTTCCAGATATGCATCTACCATGCGGTTGACCTGTTCAATATCTACCTCCTCCTCTATGGATGGAAGTCTCATCAACCCAAACCCCAGCTTGGGCATTTTAGCCAAATCAATACTCATCAAAAATACCTCCTAAATGGTCATGAATATTTATTAATTATAACATAATACTCCGAATAAAAAGAATGGTCATACTTAATATCAATAGATGTGTTTTATCTGCTTTTTTCAAAAAGCGAATCAATATCCCGGATGCTTGTATTATTTTGTACGACAAAAAACACCAGAGTATTCCCCCTGGTGTTCCATACTAAACTTATAATAGTATCACTCCTGCCCGGTATCGCTGTCTTTCATATCCTGCTTTAACCGACAGTGCTTCTTCAGGGCTTCATTCAGGATGAACTCTATCTGGCCATTAACGGAACGGAATTCATCCTCGGCCCATTTAGTAACATCCTCCCACATCTGCGGGCTTAACCGCAAAACTATTGTTTTTCTTTCAGCCATTTGTTACTTCACATCCCCGGGTTAGTTGTATATTGTTCCTGTATTAATCACAGGCTGTGCAGCCCTCTCTCCGCACAATACTACCATAAGGTTGCTTACCATGGCAGCCTTGCGTTCCTCATCGAATTGCGCCGTACCATTGGCCTCAATTCTATTAAGGGCCATTTCTACCATGCCCACTGCACCCTCCACAATCTTCTGTCTGGCTGCCACAATAGCAGAAGCCTGCTGCCTCTGCAGCATTACTGCGGCAATCTCCGGTGCGTAAGCCAGGTGGCTCAGTCGTGCCTCTTCTATGACAACTCCGGATTTTCCGAGTCTCTCCTGCAGTTCCCTGGTCAGAGCCTCCGCCACCTCGTCTGCACTTCCCCTCAGCGACAGTTTTTGATTGTCGTCGGTGATGTCATAAGGGTATAGTCCTGCCAGATGCCTAATTGCCGATTCACTCTGGGTTTTCACATAATCTGTATAGTTCTCCACATTGAACAATGCTTCATAGGTATTCTGTACATGCCAAACAATCACTGCTGCAATCTCCACAGGGTTACCCGCTTCATCGTTCACCTTGAGTTTCTCTCCGTTAAGGTTTCTGGATCTGAGAGATATCTTTTTCTTTGTGACGAAGGGATTTGTCCAATGCCAACCGGGCTGTTTCACGGTCCCTTTATAATCTCCAAACAGTATCAGTACTGCTGCTACATTAGGCTGAAGTGTAAAAAAGCCTGTTGAAAAAACAATCCATACAACGAGGAGGAACGCACCAAGGACAATTGCTGCCACAGCCAGAGGTCTATGTCCGTCTGTTTCCACAATAGCTCCAATAATAATCAAAAACAGAGAAAAAACCAGCATCAGAAGGTCGACGGCTATCATCCCGGCTCCCGATTGGACTTTTATTTCCTTTTCATTCATACAAAAAACCTCCATTAAAAATGATGATATCACTTTGATATCATCATCATACCATTATAATTTTCCAGATTCAATACTGAACTGTTAGTTTCCTCCTGATTTTTCATCATAATACAGATTCGTCAGCCAAATCTTTTACTTTTTCCGTAAAATAACATGATGAAATAACCTTCCCGGTCCTGTTATGCTTTAAGATAGAAAGACAGCCGTTTTTCTTTAACAGCCTTGAAAATTCCTTAATAATTTCTTCTCTCTCATCCACATATTCTAAAACGTTGTGGCACAATATCACATCAA
>JAUZPH010000433.1 GCA_030706065.1 Bacillota bacterium
ATTATATCACTATCGGGTTAAATTAGTCTAATAATAATCGGACAGTATTTGATTTACATGTTTAGTATTCACTATAATTGAAGTTAGGAACAAGAAGCAGAATATAACAGGAAAGCAGGCAGGCAAAATGATAAATTTTATACCTTTTCCCAATATTGAAACAAAGAATCTTATATTGCGAAAAATGAACTATAAAGATATTGATGATCTGTTCAGCATGAGAAGTGATTCGAGGATGAATGAATACATCGATGTGAAGGCGGATGAAAGCACTGATGAGACAAAGGCCTATATCGACAGGATGAACAGAGGCGTGGAGGAGAACAAGTGGATTATCTGGGCAATGGAGCACAGGGAGTCAGAGAAGGTAATCGGGTCCGTCAGCATTTGGAATATTGATGAAGCACGGCGCAGCGGAGAACTGGGGTATGGAATTATACCGGAATACCAGGGCAGCGGATTGATGAAGGAGGCATTGTTACAGGCGGTGGGATACGGCTTTGATAAGATGAACCTAAAGACACTGGAAGCATATACCGAGGAAAAGAATATCAAGTCAATCGGCCTTTTGCAGCGCTGTGGTTTTATTGAGGTAAACAGAGTCGATGATCCGGGATATTTCAGTGACCGGGTTTACCATATGGTAGTGTATAGGTTGGAGAAAGGGATGTCTCAAGGACTCCAGCGGGATTAGAAGGACAGAGTGAAACTCTCAGGAAATAAAGGATGTTTATACAGATTTACAGAGAAGGTGCCCGACAAGTTTAGGTTGGAGCACCTTTTCTTATTATCTAAATCTTTTTTACTAATTCTGGATAAGAAGCGTATATTATTTTGGAGGGAGATGAATAACGTGAAAGGGTATTACAGGAAGTTTATTTTTCTATTGACAATGGTTCTTTTTTTCGCCGGATGCTCTCAGACTTCGGGTACGGCAGGTATGAATTCTGCCGACTCAACCCGGGAGGCAGCAGCAGAGAAAGTTAAGAAGCCTTCACCAATGACTTTGTCCGTAGAAGCAGTGGCGGACCCATCTGTTGCAGCAGAGGATATCACTGATCCGTATATGGAAATAAACAAATATGCCTTGGAAATACACAGACCGGATAGAGATTTGTATAATATGCTCTTCCGTGCCGCAGATGATATGAAAAAAAGTGTTGACATTTCGGCCTTTAACCTTTCCTTTAAAGAAAAGGTTGATACGGCAGAATGCCTGTTAAGTGAGGCGGGCTGCCGGTTCTTTTATTTAAAAAACTATAAGATAAGCAAGGATGGAAAAACTGCCACTCTTATATATACCGGTAATATGGATGAAAACAAGCGTAACAAGGAGATTTTCTATTCGAGACTCAGTCATCTTCTAAACAATGTAGCTCCAAAGAACTATACAGATATGCAGAAGTTTTTGGCAGTATACGAGTATCTCTGTGAAACTTCAAACTACTCCCATGATATTAAAGATCCTGCCACATTTTCGCCTTACAGCATCCTGGTCAAGGGAGAAGGAATATGCGGCGGGTATGCAAATTTAATGGCATACACCATGAACAGGCTTAATGTACGGACAGAATATGTGTGTAATGAACCGCATGCATGGAACATCATCATGCTGGATGGTAAATGGTACAACACCGATGTTACCTGGGGGGCGGGCAGCGCCGGAAGTATGTATAACTATGTGAATTTTGTTCTGATGAACGATAAGCAAAGATTGGAGAGCCTTGAGAATAATGGGACATCAACAAAGGGTATTATTCTTGGATATCCCAGGGATAACCCTACAAAACCGCCTGCCTGCACAGATGAAAGTTTCAGTGGATATTGCAGCATCTTTGACGATTATGCCATGGATATTGAACACAGCAAGGTTTACTTACAAAGTGACAAGGGCATCGAATGCATGAATCTGGACTGTACCGGGAGAAGTACAATTGCGGCAGCTATGAAAACTATTCAGATGGCATACTTCAACGGCATATTGTATTTCATAAACGCCGATGACAACCTCTTGTACAGTATGATTCCCGGGGAAAAGCCTGAGCTGATAGATGGGAAGATGCTGCCGTCATATATTAAATTATCCGGTACAGAGCTTGTTTACGGCGTAGATCCCAGCGGAGCAGACAGCAAGTTCATCAATCTTCTTCCTGTTGACCTGGATAAGATCGGTGAGGAAGATATCGTTTCACTGTCCGGTACCGATATTCCCCGTACTTGTTCCTTCAGTTTCAATATAAAATTTTCATCGGAGGTGGGAACATCACAGAATTGGAATGAATCCGTTTATCTTGTCGACAGCAAAGGAAATACAATTCCTCTTCACTTTGAGCTCAGTGCTGATGGAGGAATTTTGTCCGTCCGTCCAGAACAGTGTATCTCCGATAATGATGAAGTTTCTTTAATTATAAAAAAGGACATTATCTCAGTTGATGGAGCGGAGCTTGCCTCCCCCTACCGAATGGATGTGAAAATCCGTTAGGGGGAAAATATCTTAATATTAATCCACAATGATGTTCAATAGGCATCAGTGTGGATTTTCTTGACCGTTTACGGACTTGTCGGATTATGAAATGGTGTATCAGCTACTAAAAACTATGCGATAAATATATTTTTTCTGGGGCTTGAAGATGCGTTGTTAATATATTATCATATAATCAAGAAAATTAATAAATGTTTAAAAAAATCCGTGTTTGTAGGACAAATTTATAAAAATGTACGTGATAAAATATAAAATTTCCTATGAGCCATATTAAGGGGGGCTAATTAATGAAAAGAGTGTACAATTTTGCAGCGGGTCCGGCAGTGTTACCGGAGGAGGTTTTGAGAGAAGCAGCGGGGGAGATGCTGGACTACAACGGAACGGGTATGTCCGTTATGGAGATGAGCCACCGTTCCAAGGCTTTTGAGGGAATTATCAATGATGCTGAGAAGACATTAAGAGAGCTCATGAACATTCCTGACAATTACAAGGTATTGTTCTTACAGGGAGGAGCATCTCAGCAGTTTGCTATGATTCCTATGAACCTTATGAAAAACAGGGTGGCAGACCATATTGTTACTGGTCAGTGGGCTAAAAAAGCTGCTCAGGAAGGAAAGATATTCGGAAAGGTAAATATACTTGCTTCTTCAGAGGATAAGACCTTTTCATATATACCGGACCTAAAGGGTTTAAAGTTCTCCGAGGATGCAGATTATGTATATATCTGCCATAACAATACAATCTACGGAACAAAGTATAATGAACTTCCTGAAACAGGGGACAAGGTACTGGTTGCCGATATGTCTTCAGATATATTGTCCGAGCCGGTAGACGTTACAAAATACGGATTAATCTTCGCAGGAGCGCAGAAAAACATAGGGCCTGCCGGAGTTGTTGTTGTAATAATCCGTGAGGACCTGATTACTGAGGATGTACTGCCAGGTACTCCGACCATGCTGAGATACAAGATCCATGCAGATAACGGATCCCTGTACAATACACCTCCAGCCTATGGAATATACATCTGCGGCAAGGTGTTCAAGTGGGTTAAGGAAAAGGGCGGCTTGGAGGCAATGAAGAAGATAAATGAAGAAAAGGCAGCCATACTGTATGACTATCTTGATTCCAGCAGTATGTTCAAGGGCACTGTTGTAAAGAAGGACCGTTCATTGATGAATGTGCCTTTCGTAACGGGCTCCGATGAACTGGATGCCAAATTCGTAAAGGAAGCCAAGGCTGCAGGTTTTGAAAACCTGAAGGGCCACAGATCCGTTGGCGGAATGAGAGCAAGCATATACAATGCAATGCCCATCGAAGGCGTTAAGGCGTTAGTTGAATTCATGAAGAAGTTTGAAGCAGAGAATAAATAAGAA
>JAUZPH010000434.1 GCA_030706065.1 Bacillota bacterium
CCCTCCAGGGTAGTAAACTATAATGCCGGTGTCTTTGCACCGTCCGGCAACGGGTATTTGTCTCTCTATGGGTGGACAAGAAACTCACTGATAGAGTATTACGTAGTTGACAGCTGGGGCACTTACAGGCCTACCGGAACGTACAAGGGCACGGTCACCAGTGACGGGGGGACATATGACATATATACAACAACGAGATACAACGCACCTTCCATTGACGGTACTAAAACCTTCACGCAGTTCTGGAGCGTCAGACAGTCGAAGAGAGCCACCGGAAGTAACGTACAAATCAATTTCGGCAACCACGTCAACGCATGGAGGAGTAAGGGAATGAATCTTGGAAGCAGCTGGTCTTACCAGGCATTGTGCGTAGAGGGATATCAAAGCAGTGGAAGCGCTAACGTGACGGTGTGGTAACAGGTCGCCAGCAGGCAGCGCAACCGACGGGTGCCTTGCCGTTTCCGGAATTTTGAGGAAGCATTATAATCATTTTATATTGCTTAGGTTTGCCGGTTTCATAATCGGTGCCTAGTAAATTAAAAACGTTACTTACCTACATATTACCTGAATATTACCTTTCAAAAGAGCATAGAGTCATAGGCAGGCGGGTTTTTGGCTTATCCGGATAATTCAATAAACAAATATATTAAGGAGGTTCTAATGAGAAAGCTATTGATTTTTCTTTTAACGGCAATAACTGTTGTTTTCAGTGCTTGTTCTCAGGAAAAGCCTGTCGTACCTGACAGCTTTGTATTAGTCAAAGGCGGAGCGTTTAAGAACACAAAGTCCAACTTCTATGAAAAAAATGCAACAATATCTAACTTATATATCTGCAAATATGAGGTAACTCAAAAAGAGTGGGTTGAGGTAATGGGAAGTAATCCCTCACAATTCAAAGGTGACAATCTGCCGGTAGAAATGGTAAGCTGGTATGACTGCATTGAGTACTGCAATAAGAGAAGTATAAAAGAGGGCTTAAAACCCCATTACAATATAGACAAGAATAAAAAAGACTCGGATAATAAGAATGACAGCGATGATTTAAAATGGACGGTAACGGTGAATGCAGGAGCTAACGGCTACCGATTGCCGACTGAATCGGAGTGGGAATATGCTGCAGGCGGAGGTCAGCTTAGCAAGAGTTACACATACAGCGGAAGCGATAATGCCGATGAAGCGGCATGGTATTGGAGAAACGCCGGAGATACATATTTAACTGGAGATTGGAGTTGGCCAGCAATAGAAGGCAATAATAATAAGACAAAAGCTGTCGGTGCCAAGGATCCCAACGAGTTAGGACTATACGATATGTCAGGCAATGTACGTGAATGGTGCTGGGACTGGTACGAAGACCAGGATATTGCCCCCGGCTCTCTCCGTGTCTGGAGAGGCGGCGGCTGGCTTGGCGACATCATCGGCTGTGAGGTGTCCTACCGGGGCAGCTATGAGCCGTATGGCAAAGGCCCAGATCAGGGTTTTCGTGTGTGCCGCGGAGAATAAACAGGAACAAAAAAATCAGAATATATCGTAAGAAATGATAAAAAAATTGCCGGGGGAAGTAATCCCCTGGCAGTCTTTTCTTATTTTCCATTATTAAATATGCCTGATCCAAACCAGCATTTCACCGGGTGTTCTGTTCCCCCACAGGTAATATGGAACGGCCTTCAGCTGAACCTCTTTGGTTTTGTGTTCAAAGGGTCGATACAGCTTATTGCTCCAGCCCTCTTCATCAATTCTGATTCCCTTTGCCCTTACTGCCACTGCTCCACCAGGAAGACTTTCATCATATTCCTCTTCCAGACCTGCAGAGGTATCAATAGAAACAGAATTTAAATTGGAACCGTTATCCACTTCCTCAAGGCAGTACACTAATGGCCCCCTTTGAATGGCAACCTTTCCTGCATCTGCTCTCACCTTAGGATTTGCCTGGATAAACTCAACATGCATCTCCAGTTTCAATTCTATGCAGTCTCCGTCTTGCCATTTGTTTAATACAATAGCATATCCATCTGCCATTTTGCTGCTTACATCTATTGCTTCATCATTTACAGATATTTCGGCCTTTTTACACCATCCAGGAATTCTGAGGGCCAGTTTGAATTCCTTTTCTTTTTCCAGGGATAACTTTATTTTAACATTACCCTTCCAGGGGTAATCAGTTTCCTGGGTTATTTGCAAATCTGTATCCTCCAGCTGCACCTTTGCTTCGCTGCCAATATACAGGTGTGTATAAACAGTGTTCTCATTGCTGGTATAAATATATTCTCCAAGGGAAGTCAAAAGTCTTGCTACATTGGGAGGACAGCATGCACATCCGAACCATTTCTGCCTTACAGGCTTTACATGATGTCTGGATGGGTTCTTCTCCGAAGCTTCAGGCCATACTTCCAATGGATTTACATAGAAAAAGTGTCTTCCATCCTTTGCCATGCCGCTTACCACAGTATTGTAAAGGGCCCTTTCCATAGCATCTGCATAGCTGCCTTTTGCCTCTATCTTAAGCATTCTGTGAGCGAAAAATACAAGACCTATGGAAGCGCAGGTTTCTGCATACACTGTATCGTTAGGCAGGTCATAGTCAAAGCTGAAGGCCTCTCCGTGATTGGTGGAGCCGATTCCTCCAGTTATATACATCTGCCTGTTTACAATGTCATCCCATAACCTTCTGCAGGCTTCAAAAAGCTCAGTATCGCCGGTCTCTGCTGCTATGTCAGCCATTCCTGTACACATGTATACTTCTCTTACAGCATGTCCTACTGCTTCCGACTGTTTTCGAACAGGCTTATGAGCCTGGTGGTAGCTCTCATCCGGCTTTGGAACTATTCCCGGACGCCAGTAGGAGATTTTGCCTCTCTTCTCCCATTCCTGCTCAAAGAAATATGGCTCTTGTCCCCTTTCATCGATAAAGTATTTGGACAGCTTGAGATATTTTTCATTGCCCGTAGCCTTATACAGCTTTACAAGAGCAAGCTCTACTTCCTGATGTCCGTCATAGCCCTTTATCTTTCCAGGTTCTGTACCAAATACTGTATCAATATAATCTGCATAACGGCACATTACATCGAGAAGCTTTCTCTTTCCTGTACCATAATAATAGGCCACGGCAGCTTCCATCATATGACCTGCACAATATAGTTCATGGCATTCCGTAAGATTGGTCCATCTCTTCTCCGGTGCCGCTATGATGAAGTAGGTGTCAAGGTAGCCGTCCGGCTGCTGAGCTTTTTCTATCAAATCTATTGTCTTGTCTGCAAGAGCTTCAAGTACCGGATCCGGATTGATTGCCAGGCTGTATCCTACAGCCTCAAGCCATTTGGCAACGTCACTGTCCTGAAAGACCATCCCTCCAAAATCCCCCTGCTCTTCTCCTGCTGCAATACGGAAGTTTCTTATGGCATAGCTCGGATCTGCATCCGAGATATTGTCATTAAGAGCCTCCCATTGATAGGGTATTACTACATCCTTCACAAGCTTCTGGTACTCCGACCAAAAGTTATCCTCTATTTTCACATTTTTGAGTAGAACCGGGTCTGAATTATTAAGCTTATTCATTTTACCGCCTCCTAAGCATAAGTTATATACTTATGTTATAATGTTTTCATATGGCCAACAACTGCTGAAAGAGTATATTAGGTGGTGAAATCCGACATGAACTATTTGAAGGCTAAGATATCAAAACCTCTTGATTTTGTTGCCTGCGGGCATTTTATCTCTGAGGAAAACTGGACACATATGAAGAGAACCATTGATAACTTTGAAATTATTATAGGTATAAACGGTGCGGTTTATGTGCAGCAGGACAATGAAAGATATGAAGTTACACAGGGGAAAGTACTGCTTTTATTCCC
>JAUZPH010000435.1 GCA_030706065.1 Bacillota bacterium
TATCTGCGGAAGACAAGGACAAAATCTTAAAAAATGTGGTGAGCAGCGAGGTCAATGTCAAGGATGTACTTGGAAAGGTTCTGCTTGGGGAGGCGGACTGCGGGGTTGTTTACAATACAGACCTTTCGGCAGCTATGTCGGATAAGGCAGAGGCAGTAAGGCTGAAGGAACTTGATTCCGTTACTGCAGAATATCCTGCTGCTGTAATAAAAAGTACGAGGAATAAAACCGAGGCGGAGCTTTTTATAAAGTTCATAACCACGGGAAAGGGCAGGGACATATTGATAAAATACGGTTTCGATGCCGGATAGTCTTTGAAGCATGGATGAGGAGGTGAGGAGGCATGCTGAGCATTGAACGGGGTACAAGAGCCTTCAGCAGGCTCATGATAGCGGTGTATATTATAATACTTCTGGTTCCGGCATTGTCTCTTGCCCTATACTCCGGAACCGGCGGTCTGGCGGGTATATTGCTGAACAGGGCGGCACTGGATTCAATAAAACTGGGGATGTATACTTCAGCTCTTTCTCTTCTTGCCACCTTTGCCTTCGGCACCCCGGCAGCTTTTTATATATCCTCAAGAAAAAAGAAGCTTTTGGCAGGATTTTTGGACATATTCTTTCAGATACCTGTGGTTCTGCCGCCGGCAGCAGCAGGTATCGGCCTGCTTCTGGCTTTTGGGAGGAATGGGTTCATGGGCAGGCTTCTTGGCGGCCTGGGTATAAATATGGTATTTACGCCTGCAGCTGTTGTAATGGCACAGTTTTTTGTCTCCTCCGCCTTTTATGTCCAGGTATTAAAAACTGCAGTTGAGGATATACCTCAGGAACTCTATGAGGCCAGCTATGTTATGGGGGCGGGAAGGTCAGAAACGGTGATAAGGGTGATGCTTCCAATGACAAGGAAAGCGGTAATTTCCGGATTGCTGCTTTCATATATAAGGGCTTTGGGCGAGTTTGGCACCACAATAATGTTTGCCGGGAATATTGCAGAAAAAACCAGAACCATACCTCTGCAGATATATACCTTTCTTCAAACAGACATGGTAAGTGCAGCAGCGCTGGCATCACTTCTGTATATCGGTTCCTTCACACTGCTCTTCATTGTAAAGGCTTTTTTGGGAAAGGGGTGAGAGTATGAGCAAAAGGTCATATATAATTGACAGGTCAATTTCTGAAATTGCACATGTAAAAACAGTGGACTGGCAGCAGCTGTCACATTTTGCGCAAAGACTTGTAAAACTGGGTGTGGACCTGCTGGAGCTGGATGCAGGAAGTATCAGGGTGATGCATGACGTAAATAAAGGCTTCATCTACAGGGTAAATGACCGGAAGGACCTTGCTGCCCTGCATGGAAGGAAGCCTGAGGCCATCATTGTAAGATATGAAGATATTTTAGAACTGCAGCAGGTGAAGATCAATAACAGATTTATTATTGAACTTCAGCATAGTTCCATCGACTGGATGAAGCAGATGGCAGATGGAAACTTCCTGAATATGCTCAGCCAGAATTCCAACATTTTTTGTATACGGCTTTTAGGAATGGAGGATTTGGAGGAGGAAGAATATATCGAATATATCTGCGGCCAGACAAGAGAATTCAGAATTGATATATGTCCCTATGATACTAAAGGAATGGCAGCGGCTATAGCAGTGGAGTCCATGGAAAGAGGCGCTGATTATTTAACAACATCCTTCTGCGGATTTGGCTGCAGTGGAACAGCATATGCTCCTACGGAGGAGGTAATGATGGCACGGAAGGTTATATACGGAGAGGAAGTAAACTATTATACCGAGCAGCTGACTGAGATGGCTGCGGATTTTGAAAAATTGACGGGAAAAAAGATACCAAATCAAAAGCCAATACTTGGCACTGATATATTCAAATGTGAGTCCGGTATCCATGTTGACGGTATATTAAAGGACCCAAATACCTATGAACCCTATCCACCTGAAATTGTGGGGAAAAAACGGGAATTTGTTATCGGCAAGCATTCAGGCAGGAGAAGGCTTCAAAAGGGGTCATAACAAAGAGAAGTACAATTAATTTTGTTGCGATAGATATTTCTGATGAAAGTGAGGTGAAGGCCGTGGATTACAAGATTGTGGATACGACATTGAGGGATGGTGAACAAATGGCGGGCTTCTCATATAATCTTGAGGAAAAGTTAAAGATAGCACGGTACCTGGATTTTTTAGGTATATACCAGATCGAAGCCGGTACTGCGGTTATGGGTGGTGAAGAGAAGGAAAGCATATACAGGATAAAATGCGAAGGCCTGAAGAGTAAAATATCATCCTGGAACCGGCTAAAAAAGCCGGATGTGAAGCATTCTATGGACTGCGGGGTTGATATCATTCATATCTCCGCACCTTCTTCCTCAATCCAGCTGAGAAAAAAGCTGAACAGGGACGAAAAGTGGCTTTATGAAAATGTAAAAAACCTGATTTATTTTTGCAGAGAAAAAGGCTTTGAGGTAACAGTAGGTTTCGAAGATGCTTCAAGGGCAGATATGTCCGTACTGAAGCAGCTGTGCCGCATATGTACCGATGGGGGAGTAAAAAGGGTGCGATATGCAGATACTGTTGGTATACTGACTCCCGGCAGAACCATTAAAGCTATCAGAGAGCTCAAAGCAGAATTTGAACTTGATATAGAGATCCACGCTCATAATGATTTTGGTATGGCAGTTGCCAATTCGGTGGCGGCATTAAAAGCGGGAGCACAGTATATAAATTGTACTCTTAGAGGAATAGGTGAGAGGTCGGGAAACTGTGATTATTACAAATTCATTAAGGCAGTCCCACATGATTGCCAATATATTTGAAAGAATAACAAATAAACTTGTAAATGCGGGGGAAAGGTATTAAATTTGATTGAATAATATGATAAAAAAAGATAAAATTTATATAGAGAAGAGCAATTGCCAGTAATGTAGCTGTATGACTTTATACTTGGAGTTGGTAATTCCTAAAGTCATATGGCTTATGAGACTGCTAACAGTATTTCTTGAGAATAACGATGGCATCATTGGATTAGGAAGGAGTAGTTAAAATGAGAATGACCAAAATCATATGTACTCTCGGCCCGGCTGTTGATGATGAACAGCTGGTAGAGCAGCTCATATACGGAGGAATGGACGTAGCAAGATTGAACTTTTCCCACGGGACCCATGAGGAGCAACAGGTGAGAGTGGATAGGCTGAAAAACATCAGGGAAAAGTTAGATAAGCCTGTGGCGTTGCTGCTGGATACCAAGGGTCCTGAAATCAGGCTTGGTAAGTTTGAAAAAGGTGAAGTAAACTTACAAGAGGGAAATGAATTCGTGCTTGTTAACGAGACTATCCTTGGAACAGAGGAAAGAGCCACAATATCCCACAAGGAGCTCTACAAGGATGTAAAGGTTGGAACAAAGATACTTATTAACGACGGGCTGGTTGCCATTGAGGTCGTCAAGGTTGAAGGCAAGGATATCCGCTGTAAGATACTAAACGGTGGAGTAATAAGCAACAATAAAGGTGTAAATATTCCAGAGACGGATACACACCTTCCTTCCATTACAGCTCAGGACATAGAGGATATAAGGTTTGCAGTGCAAAATGAGTTTGATTTCATAGCCTGTTCCTTTGTAAGAAAGGCTGCAAATGTCAATGAAGTGAGAAAGCTTCTGAAGAAGCTTGGCGGTGAAGAAATAAAGATAATAGCCAAGATAGAGAACCGAGAAGGAGTAAACAATTTCGACGAGATACTGAAGGCTTCCGATGGAATAATGGTAGCCCGAGGGGACTTGGGAGTTGAGATACCGACGGAAGAGGTTCCCGTAGTTCAAAAA
>JAUZPH010000436.1 GCA_030706065.1 Bacillota bacterium
CTTTGACAATAACGAAGGAAAGTCTAAGTTAAAGATGTAATTGCCAAAATCAATTATATCCTCATAATCCTCAGGCTTTCCCTTTGTAAGTTCGTAATCCATAAAAAATCCCTTCTGCACAATTAGCGACTAACTTATGGTAGTCATATCATACTTCAGTGGAGCACGGCAACCTCACTTTCTAAGGCCTTAGAGATTGATAGACTGGTTAAGTCCATTTTAAGCAATACCAAAAATAAAAAAAAACCAGTGACAATTTGTCCCTGGTAAAGTTTACGCCCTCGAGGTCCCGGGAGATGACTGGAATGTTTTTCAAAGCCGCTTTTCCCCTGAAATACTATTTATACATTGAAATGTTTTTCTTATTAATCTCATAGGTTCCTGCATCTTCAAACTTAGGTACTTGCTTTCCTGATACGAGGTCATTCAATCTCTTGACAGATAATTCTCCCCATATTTTCGGTCTTTGTACAATAACAGAATCCATCTTTCCGTTTTTTAACATTCTCATAGATTCATCATTCAAATCGAAACCGATTATCTTTGCGTTTATTGTGGTTTCTTTTAATAATTTCTCTATAGCCTGAGCACCCAGATAATCAAGATAAGCAATACAGCTTGTATCTTCATGCTTTCTGAGCATATCTTTCAAAGCCTTAGGCCTGTCTTCTTCCTCAGCATTCACTTGGATATCGACAACTTTTAAATCAGGATACTTTTCTACTACCTTTTTAAATCCATTAATTCTCTCTCTCATGTTCTCATTATAATCAGTGGATGCAGAAATCACTATATTACCTCTTCCATTCAGGCACTTGGCCGCAGATTCTCCCAAGGTTTTGCCTGCAGCGAAATTATCAGTCCCTATAAATTCGCTGATGCCGGATTCCGGTAAATCACTGTCAAAGGTCACCACTTTTATACCTTTGTTGACAGCCTTTTTAACGGCCTCTCTTACTTCCGGTTTATCTATAGGTCCAATGGCAATACCATCAACACCCTTTTGGATTGCCTCCTCTATTAAGCCTGCCTGAACAGCAGGTGACCACTCTTTGGGAGCCATCGGTATAATTTCCACTCCCAGTTTCCTTCCAATTTCCTTTGCCCCCTTGAAGGTGTCTTCAAAGAAGGGTATATCCAGTACTGTAATAACTGCAAAGGTCCTCTTTGCTTTTTCTACCTTGCTGAAAGTATACCTTTTAAGCTTGTTATCCAAGTCTCCAACAAGGCTTTCCAAGTCCGCCGACATTCCCACCAGGACGTCTGCAGAGTTGCTCTGAGAATACATCAATGAAGTAATTTCCTCTGAGGATGCTGCTGTCTCCGCAGCTACTGACGTTATATTCTCAATGGAGCCTGCCAAGTTTGCCTTATGATTATCCAGTTGATTTATACTCTTCTTTACGGCACTCAATTGCTTGTACAATTCCTCAGAAGCTTCGGCTATCCCATTAAAGGCTTCATTGGTTTTATGAACCGAGTCAATTTGATGCATAATCGTCTTGGTTGTAGAACTTATCTTATGAGTTGTATTGTTAACCTGTTCCTGTACGGTGGATATTGTCTTCACTATACTCTGTGCTGATTCCAGGCTCTTCTCTGCAAGTTTCTTGATCTCGCCGGCTACTACGGCAAAACCTCTTCCTGCCTCCCCTGCTCTTGCAGCTTCAATGGATGCGTTTAATGAAAGAAGATTTGTCTGATTGGCTATGGCAGTGATCATTTCAGTAATTTTACTGATATCGAGAGCCATGGAACTCAATCCCTCTATGCTCTTATTTATATCAGCTATATTTGACTCAGAAATCTTGCTGCTGTCAAGGAGTTCTAAAATACTCTTCTTTCCGGAATCAGTCATATTTTTCACCAGTTCAGCCTTGGCGGACATCAACTCTGTGGACTCTGCCACTATTTCTACCTGTTCCACCAATTCCGTAGACATCTTGTAGCACACTTCAGAATCCTCTGCCTGTTTGCTGGCTCCTTCAGCAACGGCTTCAGTGGATTTGGAAATATCCTGTGCACTTTTAGCTGTTTCCTTAAAAGTTTCACTTACGGTATTTATCAGATGACCAACCTCTGATGATGATGCATGTACACTGGAAACAACCTCGTTAAATTCCTTGATTATTCTTCCTATAACAGTGATGAGTTCATTTAGTTCGCCTACACTGCTCTCTTCAGTAATTACCGTTAAATTCCCCTTCTCAACCTGAAATAGCTTGTCTATAAGGCTTTTTATTCCCTTAAGAAAACCTCCCATTATTACATTTTGAATAATAATGGCTGCTACCCAGAATGAAAGCGTCACAGGCAAAACTACCTTCAATATTGACAAAGAACCAGTTGAATTAGTGAGGAGAATAACATATGTAACAGCTATAGGTAGAAAAACGAGCAGAACTTGAATTAAATTGATCACCGTTTTTAATGAAAGCTTCTTCACAGCAGACCACCCCTTTTATAATGTATGAATATACTGGTTACAATTTCTATTCTACATATTTCAACGTTTTCATTCAAGCAAAAAGAATAAATTTTAATTATAATGTTATTGTTACTATAATACAGATTAAAAGAAAGTCGAGAGAACGATATCTATGAACTGGTTAAGATGTCAAAACTTATGGATACATATATAATTATCCACATAGTAGGGCTTGGCAATAAGTATATTCTTTTCATTCTGATTTTCTATCGGAAGCATAATGGCCGTATCTAACGGTTAAAGCATGGTTTCATCTTATACATTATCAAGCTCAGGATAGAATAACGGCAGCGGAAACCATGCTTTTACCAATGGATCAGTAAAATTATATGCTGAATTTACGAAGGTTGAATGAGAAAACAGCAGTGCACTGGCATCAAGGTGTGATAAGGATATATCATAGGGAAGTTCCGTTTCCTCCACTCTGACAGTTCCGTCCTTAACCTCAATTTTATATCTTCCTTTTTCCTCAATATTTAAAACAAGAATACCTTCCTTCAAGGGATAAAAGGTGTTTTTTAAATTCATGAATGCTTTAATTATACTCATATAATTAATGATATATATATTTGCAGAGCTGTTTATTGAATAATACTCGCAGAACCTGCTCAGCTGCATAAACTCCTTTGATCTGTGCATAGGAAGAACTACTCTTGTATTTTTCAAATTAAAGCTATTCATATAGGCTGCAATAACCTTATCTGTTTCATCCGGATTTGTTAACAGTATTTCTTTTATCTCCTCACCATTATCCGATGCAGACAGGTAACCTGTAAACTCATCCTTTTTATATATAAAAAGCACGCGGCTGTTCCAGGATTTAGTGATTTCAATAAAACTACCTTTTTCTCTCACCGCATGGACAGGCTGCAGATCATGCAGGCTGACAGCCCTTCCCAAATCACCTACAGCCGCATTATCATATTCTACAAATTTATAGTCTTCCTCTGTTTCTATATGGCAATGCTTGATATTTGAACTGTTGAAATTGAGCTTCAGGGTCATTCCGCAGGGGGTAAAGCCCCAATATTCATACCGCTGTCTTTGCCCGCCAAGTACGGCAAAATCACAGCCCTCTGCCTTCATTTCTGCTATGGCTCTATCCATCAGGTACCTCATGTACCCCAGATTTCTGGAATACTTATGAACAGAAACTGTGCCAATTCCTCGTCCTTTCAAGAAACTTTGGCATACCGTCAAACCCAGGGGAAAACTTCCCACCATGGCTTTTATTCTATTGCCTTCCTTAACAAGATGATGATACCGGGATACTTCTCTATGATTCCTATATAACTTTGGCAAAAACGAAGGAAAGTCTAAGTTAAAAATGTAATTGCCAAAA
>JAUZPH010000437.1 GCA_030706065.1 Bacillota bacterium
CAAGCTGAAGCTCAACCACTGGTTTACCGTAGATGACCTTCACCACCTCAAGAGGGGCGGCAGAGTTTCTGCTACCAGTGCCGTCATTGGTACGCTTCTGGACATTAAGCCGGTTCTCCACGTTGACAATGAAGGAAAATTAATTCCCGTCACCAAGGTGAAGGGAAGAAAAAAATCCATCAAATCTCTTGCCGAGGAGCTTAAAAGCAGGATTACGGATCCGGAAAACCAGGTTATTGGAATAAGTCACGGCGACTGCGAAGAGGAGGCAAAACTCCTTGAAAAATTCATCAGGGAAGCCGTAAATATCAAGGGTGTTGTCTTTAACTATATAGGGCCTGTGGTAGGATCACATTCCGGCCCGGGTACAATTGCACTTTTTTTCTTCGGCGAAAAAAGGGACATCTAAAATATCAGGAGGAGGTTTTATTGACCTCCTCCTTTTAACGTCCTCGCTATTTTTTTGTATAAAATTCTGCTATCTTCACTATTACATCAACGGCCTTTTCCATAGACTGAATAGGCACATATTCAAATTTTCCGTGGAAGTTTTCTCCGCCGGCAAATATGTTAGGTGTCGGAAGGCCCATGTAGCTCAGCCTGGAACCGTCTGTACCCCCTCTTATCGGCTTTACCGTTGGAGCCACGCCTGCAGCATCCATTGCCTCATAGGCTATATCAAACACATGTTTTACTTCGTCAATCTTTTCCTTCATATTGTAGTATTGATCCTTAAGGTCCACAGTTACGGTACCTTCACCGTACTTTTGGTTCACATCCTCAACAACTTTGAGAACAAACTGTTTTCTTCTTTCAAAGTTCTCCCTCTCAAAGTCCCTTATTATATAATGGAGGTTTGCTTCTTCCACCTCGGCCTTCAAGGTGTTTAAATGATAGAAACCGTCATAGCCAGCAGTTCTCTCCGGAACCTCATCTGCCGGGAACCTTCCGATAAAGTCATTGGCTATGAGAATGGCATTTTTCATCTTACCGGCGGCATAGCCCGGATGAACATTTCTTCCCTTAATTTTCACCTTTGCCTGGGCGGCGTTGAAGCTTTCATATTCCAGCTCCCCGATCTTTCCGCCATCCATGGTGTAGGCAGCCTCTGCCCCAAACTTCTTAACATCGAAATGGTCTGCTCCCCTACCTACTTCCTCATCCGGTGTAAAGCCTACCTTTATTGTTCCGTGGGATATTTCCGGGTGGGCTATGAGATATTCTACCGCAGTAAGTATTTCAGCAATACCTGCCTTGTCGTCCGCTCCCAAAAGGGTTGTTCCATCCGTTGTTATTATGTCCAAGCCTATATATTCCTTTAACTCCGGGAATTCCGAAGGTGAAAGGACTACATTCTCCTCCTTGTTAAGGACTATATCCCCGCCGTCATAATTTTTTACTATTTGTGGGTTTACATTGGTTCCCGACATATCCGGCGAAGTATCCATATGGGCAATAAAGCCTATAACAGGAACCTTTTTATCCGTATTTGCCGGCAATTCACCCATTATATACCCATTCTCATCGATGGATACATTTTTAAGGCCTATCTCCTGCATCTCTTTTACAAGTTCCTTACCGAATACAACCTGGCTGGCTGTGCTTGGAACCGTGGTGGATTCTTCATCGGATTTGGTGTCAAATTTGACATACTTTAAAAATCTGTCTGTTACATTAGTCATTTTCATTTCTCCTTTAGCGCTATGATAAATTTATTTTTATCTAAATTTGTATTTTTATTTCTTTGCATCCACCGCTATTATTGAAAATAAACAGTGGTATTCATGGGTATCCTCCCGCTTCTCTTTAGCCTGCACACAATTCTTATCGATAAAATCCGATACATATTTCATCAATTCCTGGGCTTCTCCGGGGGTGAGATATAATTGCTCCATAGTGACGGTTCCCTTTTCCATGGTCTTTTTCTCCCACTCCCTCTTGGCGTGCTCTAAAAACACCCTTTTACTCTCGTCATAGATCTGTGAAATGGCCTTGTGGGTCTCACTGAGCCACTCGGGGTTTTCTTCCTTCCCGTCCTGGCCTACAATCTTAAACTTACGAGCCGTAGGTTCGTAGTACTTGGCTATTATGCCATTTATTTCCTTTGTATGAACCAGTTTTAGTATTCCCACCTTTTCCATCTTCTTGACATGGTAGTGTACATTTGCAGGGACCTCTCCCATCTCATCGGCAATCTGCTTTACCGTGGCGGGCTGCTGCAGTTTGTAAAAGCAGTTCAATATTCTGTACCTATATGGATCCGACACACCTCTTATTTCCTCTATGGTACTCAAAAACTTCTCATCTTCCAAAATTATCGCCTCTTCTTACGCCGATTCTCTAAATTTTTTGTTAAATATCATTTTTATTCCCAATAATGCTATTATACCACCTACTATGGCAAAAATAGTAGTCATTGATACATTTTCACAAACAGCACCTGTTATGGCTGATCCTAAGGGTATTGCACACATGCTGATCATTTGCATAATTGACCCCACTCTTCCAAGCATATTTCTTTCCGTATTCAACATTATACTTGTAGCTATTGGTGAAGTCATAACAGGAATTATAAAACCAAATAAAAAGTATCCTGTTAAAGCAATTGCTATGGAGTATATCCCTGAAGGCGCAATATTTCCCGGGAAGTACAGCAGGCAGTAATCTATACCAAAAAACATTATTCCAAAACCTATCATAGTGCCTTTTTTGAATCTTGCCCCAAATTGTCCGACAATCAGTCCGCCCAAAATCATTCCAATGGATACTGCTACGCTGAGCATACTTAATATTTCCGCTCCGCTATTCAGCTGCTCTTTGACAAAGGCAGGCTCCAGCACATTTATAGGTGACAAGCAGAAATTAATTATTGCCATCAGTATGATTGAAGTTCTTATCAGGTAGTTTTTCCATATAAATTTCAATCCCTCCTTAAGTTCTTCAAAATAGACTTTTGCATTTAGGGGTTCTGCCCTTTTATTTTCAGTTTCAAGCTTTATAAATAAAATAATCAACACTGCTGCAAAGAATGTTCCGCCATCAATGAGAATAGCACCGGAAATTCCTGCTAATGCTATTATTGCTCCTGCGGTTCCCGCACCGATAAGCTCCGCAAACTTATATGCAGAGGTTGAAA
This sequence comes from Bacillota bacterium, assembly GCA_030706065.1. Classification (GTDB taxonomy): domain Bacteria; phylum Bacillota; class Clostridia; order Clostridiales; family Clostridiaceae; genus JAEZDX01. The sequence goes on from JAUZPH010000437.1 coordinate 3,137, forward strand.
AGGAATTTGCAGTTAAATAAACTTCCTTTGGTATCAACAGCGGTACTAAGGACATAAACACCGGAGAACTGAGTGTCTCAAAGGTGGAATTTATTATTGTAAATACGAAAAGCTGCCACGGCCTCAACAGTCCCGTGAAAAACAATACTGCCGTAGTACATACTACAATACCTCTGCCCATATAACCGATTATTATAAGCTTTTTCTTATCAAATCTATCTGCAATGACTCCAGCAAAGGGACCAAATACAATATTCGGTATGGCATTTACTGCAAATAAAGTTCCCAGCAGCAGCTTTGAACCGGTAAGTGTATATACCATCCAGCCGTAAGCCACAGCATCCAATGAATCACCAAACCTTGATATAAAATTTGCCACCAGTAAAATCATATAATTTTTGAATGCCCACAGCTGTCTTATTGCACTTCTCTTCTCAATACCGACTTCCATGTTAAAACCCCCATAAAATATTTTTAACGTTAAATTTATTTTAACGTATTAGTTAAAATTTGTCAAGGGGACGGTTCACCACTTTTCCGCACTTTGGTACAAGCCTCTCGAGATTTTTAGCCCATCTCTACATATTGCCTCCCACACTCCACAGGTGGGAAATCGTGTGAATAAATGATATAATTTATTCAATGACTAATTCGGCATTGGATACTATGGCAAAATTAAAGCCAAA
>JAUZPH010000438.1 GCA_030706065.1 Bacillota bacterium
GTTATTATAGTCGGCTGCGGAAAACTGGGGTCAGGGTTAGCCCTGAATCTTGTAAAGAAGGGACACAAAGTGACTGTAATAGACAGCGACCCGGAAGCTTTCGAACTCCTGGGGAAGGAATTTAACGGGGAGACAATTGTAGGTGTCGGCTTTGACAAGACTATATTGGAAAAGGCCCAAATTAAGACTTCCGATGCGATTGTTGCCTGCAGCAAGAGTGATGATACCAATGCGCTGATTGGCAGAATTTCCAGGAACATCTATAAGGTTCCCAAGGTTATTTCCAGGTTGTATGACCCCCGCAGAGCCGAGATCTACAGAAGCCTCGGAATACAGACTATTTCCACCACTACCTGGGGAGTTCATCAGGCAGCTGAAATGCTCAGTTATAATCAGCTTGACAGTATTTCCACCACCGGTGGCTTCCAGATGATAAGGGTTGAAACTCCCGCTCTTCTGGTAGGCAGAACTGTGAACGAGCTGACGGTTATCGGAGAAATTCAGGTAGTTGCAATTATCCGTGGAAACAAGACCTTTATGCCAACCAGGGGTACGGCTTTTCAAAAGCATGACGTGATTTTGATTGCTGCTTTAACGACATCGGTAGGCAGATTAAAATCACTGCTGGGACTTGAGCACAAAGGAGGGGAAATCAAATGAAAGTCATCATAATTGGAGCAGGCAAGGTTGGAACATATATTACCAAATTACTTTTGGAAAATAAGCATTCTGTCAAGTTGATAGAAAACAGGGAGAATATAATAAATAAGCTGAAATCGGAACTCCCGGAAGAGGTTCTTGTTCATGGCAGCGGAACAGACCCCAGTATCCTCGAAGTCTGTGGAATAGGAGATACAGATGTTGTTGCCTCCGTTACCGGTGCTGATGAGACCAATCTGGTGGCTTCCACAATTGCTAAATTTGAGTTTGACGTTCCCCGTGTAATAGCACGAGTCAATAATCCGCAGAACGCATGGCTGTTTAATGCCGGTATGGGAGTTGACGTAGGCCTCAACCAGGCTGATTTGATGGCCCATCTTGTAGTAGAAGAGATGGATCTTAAAAATATGCTGACTCTCATGAAACTAAACCGCGGCAATTATTCAATTGTTCAGGTGAAGGTTGACAGTGAGTCAGGGACAGTGAACAAGGCATTAAGAGATTTATCAATACCGGTAAAGGCGGTACTCATCAGTATATCCAGGGGCAAAGAAGTAATCATCCCCCGAGGGGATACTGTGATTAATGCGGGAGATATTATTCTGGCCTTTGCAGACAAGGATGCCCAGGTTGTGATAAACCAGCTTTTTGGATCAAATAGATAAGCAACTGAACAGGCTTCACAGAAAGTTGTCAGTGGCAGGCAAAGGCACAAAGTAAAAGGTTAACTTATCCGGATAAGGGTGGTATAATGTAATTGCGGGTTAAGTGCTCTCTTTGTACATAAAGTAATCATTAGGGAGCGTAATCATGTATATTGCTGTTTGGCTGGTTCTACTGGTAATACTACTATTCCTTATCATTACTTTCGCTATCGGGAGCAGTTTGGAAAACTCAGCAGATTTAACATTAGATTTAAGTGAACTGGAAGAAACAGAACAGAGTAAGGATGATAGCCTACATTAAATAATAGTTGACACAAGATAATTAAAGGATCAAAAAAAGCGTTTCAATTCATGCTGGGTAATTGTGGCTGTATTGAAACGCTTTTATATTTTTGGGCTAAAATTTGAATAAAAAAATAACTCCCGAGAAATCTCGGGAGCCCTTGGTGCCGAAGGCGGGAATCGAACCCGCACGGTTGTTACACCACTGGATTTTGAGTCCAGCGCGTCTGCCAGTTCCACCACTTCGGCAGGAACAAGGATATAATATCATGGTCCAAATATAATGTCAATACATATTTTTAATTTTATATATGGAGCTGTTTTTGCGGCATTTATAAACCATGACATGCTGTTAAGCTATGCCAGCAGGTAACCTCATTGCCTATGTTAGCAAAAAAATCGCTTTTTGTCATAAACATATTGTTTGATTGAAGTATATTTGCTAAAATATATATGGTTGGCTATGTTTGTGACCATGTGGGACATATTAGTTCCCAAGGATGATGACAAGCCAACATGAGTCTTAATACATATAATGTAGGAAGGAGAATACAATATGATTTATTCACATGAAGTTGAGAACATGGTATGTGTAGCTAAGGGACCAAATCATGGACCAGCACCAATTCCTCAAGAAGGAAAATGGGTACAAGCTAAAGAAATAAAGGATATATCAGGTTTAACACACGGGGTGGGCTGGTGTGCTCCTCAGCAGGGTGCATGTAAGCTGACATTGAACGTAAAAGACGGGGTTATACAGGAAGCTCTGGTAGAAACTATAGGCTGCTCTGGTATGACTCATTCAGCTGCTATGGCATCTGAAATATTACCTGGAAAGACTATATTGGAAGCATTGAACACAGACCTTGTTTGTGACGCCATAAACACTGCAATGAGAGAGTTATTCCTTCAGATAGTATACGGAAGAACTCAGAGTGCTTTCTCTGAAGGAGGACTTCCAATAGGAGCAGGTCTTGAAGACTTGGGTAAAGGCTTAAGAAGCCAGGTTGGTACAATGTATGGAACTCTTGCAAAGGGAACAAGGTACCTTGAAATGGCAGAAGGTTATGTAACAAAAATAGCCCTGGATGCTGATGGACAAGTTATAGGTTACCAGTTCGTTTCACTTGGCAAGATGATGGACGCAGTAAAAAAAGGTGTTGATGCTAACGAAGCTATGAAGTCTGCAACTGGTACCTACGGTAGATTTGCAGAAGCTGCTCAGTACATCGACCCAAGACATGAATAAGAAAAGGAGGATGAGTTGAGATGCCATTATTTGAAAGTTATGATAGAAGAATTAATCAGATCACAGCTGCATTGCAGAAGTACGGTATAAATTCCGTTGAAGAAGCCAAGGCTGTTTGTGATGAAAAAGGTATAGATGTTTATAACATGGTTAAGGGAATTCAGCCAATAGCCTTTGAAAATGCAAGCTGGGCTTACATAGTTGGAGCTGCTATTGCAATAAAGAAGGGCTGTACAAAGGCTGCAGATGCTGCAGAAGCAATCGGAGAAGGCTTACAGGCTTTCTGTATACCTGGTTCCGTTGCAGATGACAGAAAAGTTGGTCTTGGACACGGAAACCTGGCTGCAATGCTTCTTAGAGAAGAAACCAAGTGCTTTGCATTCCTTGCAGGACATGAATCCTTCGCTGCTGCTGAAGGCGCTATTGGTCTTGCAAAGTCAGCAAACAGAGTTAGAAAGGAACCTTTAAAGGTTATACTTAACGGTCTTGGAAAAGATGCTGCCATGATAATTTCCAGAATCAACGGGTTTACTTATGTTCAAACTCAGTTTGACTATTACACCGGAAACCTTGCGATAGTTAAAGAGACTGCATACTCAAACGGAGAAAGATCCAAGGTTAGATGCTATGGCGCTGACGACGTTAGAGAAGGTGTTGCTATAATGCATAGTGAAGGCGTTGATGTTTCTATAACAGGAAACTCCACTAACCCAACAAGATTCCAGCACCCGGTTGCAGGTACTTATAAGAAGGAATGTAATGACCAAGGTAAGAAGTACTTCTCAGTAGCATCCGGTGGTGGTACAGGAAGAACTCTTCACCCGGATAACATGGCTGCAGGTCCGGCTTCCTATGGTATGACTGATACAATGGGAAGAATGCATTCAGATGCTCAATTTGCAGGATCTTCATCAGTTCCAGCTCACGTTGAGATGATGGGTCTTATCGGAATGGGTAA
>JAUZPH010000439.1 GCA_030706065.1 Bacillota bacterium
CAGCTGCTTTTATATTTATAAAACGGTAATCTGCTATGACCATTTCAAACAGCTTGTAACTATAAGCTATAGAATCTTCAAGGATGAGAGCATCAGCTATGATGAAGCTCTGAGGAGGCTGAAGGATATCAAACAGTCCATAAAAAATAACGGCAGCCTTCACGGCCTGGAGAGGACACAAAGATCAGTGGAATATGTTTTTAATTCAACAAGAGTGAGCTACGAAGAATCTGTAGAGAAAGCAAAGGATTATATAAGGAAGGGCGACATCTTTCAAGTAGTGTTATCTCAGAGGCTCCATACAGTAATTGAAGAGCACCCCTTTCAGATATATAGAAGATTGAGGTCGCTGAATCCTTCCCCCTATATGTTCTACATCGAGTTTGACGGTTTTACTGTTGCCGGAGCATCTCCGGAAAGTCTGGTGAAGGTGAGCGGAAGAGTGGTGGAAACAAATCCTATTGCCGGAACCAGGCCAAGAGGCAAGGACAGGCAGCAGGATGAATTGTTTAAAGCCGAGCTGCTGGCGGACGAGAAGGAAAAGGCAGAGCATCTCATGCTTGTGGATCTGGGGAGAAATGACATTGGCAAGGTAAGCAGATTTGGTACGGTGAAGGTGGAAAGATTCATGGAAATAGATTGTTATTCCCACGTAATGCACATGGTATCTACTGTATCCGGCGAATTACAGGAAAATCTGGACTGCTTTGATGCACTTAGATCCTGTTTTCCTGCTGGAACAGTTTCTGGTGCTCCCAAGATAAGGGCTATGGAGATAATCGATGAGTTGGAACAGACAAGGCGAGGCATTTATGCCGGCGCTGTAGGGTACTTTTCCTTTAACGGCGATATGGATACATGCATAGCAATCAGAACAATAGTGTTCAAGGGGAACAGGGCATATATCCAGGCCGGTGCGGGAATAGTCTACGATTCACAGAAGGATAAGGAATATGAGGAGACTTTGAATAAGCTGGGAGCAATGAGGGAGGTAATATAGGATGATAGCGCTGATAGATAACTATGATTCCTTTGTATATAATCTTTATCAATTTATTGGCGAGTTTACCGAGGATATAAAGGTCTTCAGAAATGACTGTGTTACCCTGGAGGAATTGGAGGAGGCAAACTTAAGCGGCATAGTTCTCTCACCTGGGCCGGGAAGGCCGGAGGATGCGGGAATATGCACCGATATAGTGAAAAGATTTAAGGGAAGGGTACCAATCCTGGGAATATGCCTTGGCCACCAAGCAATTGCCCATTCCTTTGGCTGCAGTGTAGTGAGGTGCAGGGAAATAGTTCACGGCAAGGTTTCTGATATAAGGGTCAATAGAAGCTTGATCTTTGAAGATATGGAGGACGAATTCAGAGTTATGAGATATCATTCCCTGGTGTTGGACAGAGATACTCTGCCGGAGGAATTTGAGGTTATTGCAGAAACAAAAGATGGAATTGTAATGGGTATAGGACATAATACCTTTCCAATATACGGGCTTCAGTTTCATCCGGAATCTATAATGACACAAGGTGGAAAGAAAATAATAAGTAATTTTGTAAGGAGGGTTTGCAATGTTGGTTGATTCTCTAAAAAAGGTGGTTGCTAAGGAAAACCTAAGTTCAATGGAAGCAGAGCAGTGTATGAATGAAATTATGACCGGTAAATGCAGCCCGTCGCAGATAGGAGCTTTTCTCATAGCTATGAGAATGAAAGGTGAAACCATTGATGAAATAGCCGGCTGTGCCAGAGCAATGAAGGGAAATGCGGAAGCGTTCAACCTGAGAGATACTGCTGTGTATGCCATAGATACCTGCGGTACCGGTGGAGATGGGGGAAGGACCTTCAATATATCTACCAGTGTGGCTCTGGTTACCGCTGCTGCCGGAGTGAAGGTTGCAAAACACGGCAACAGGGCAGTATCAAGCAAGAGCGGCAGTGCCGATGTGCTGAGAGAGATAGGGGTAAATATTGAAATGACCCCAAATCAATCGAATATCTGTCTTATGGAAACCGGTATGACCTTCCTCTTTGCCCCTGTTTATCACAAGGCAATGAAAAATGCTGCAGGGGTGAGGGCAGAATTGGGAATGAGGACCATATTCAATGTTCTTGGACCCCTGACAAATCCGGCGGATATAAAGGGCCAGGTGCTTGGCGTATTCGACGGCAGTCTTACCCACAGCCTGGCAGAGGTGCTTCTGAGATTGGGGAGAGAAAGGGCAATGGTTGTCCATGGTAATGACGGCCTGGATGAAATAACAACCACAACCATGACAAAGGTCAGCGAAGTAAAAGAGGGAAAGATACTGGATTATTATATAAACCCTGAGGATTACAACATCACCCTGGCTGCTTTGGAAGATATCGCTGGAGGAACCCCAAAGGAAAACGCTGAGATTCTGCTTGATATACTCCAGGGCAAAAAAGGTGCTAAAAGAGATATTGTGCTTCTCAATAGTGCAGCTGCTCTTTGCGTAGGAAAGGCTGTACACAATTTAAAGGATGGTATGGAGTATGCGGCTCACCTTATAGATTCCGGCAAGGCGCTTTCAAAGCTTAGCGAGATAATTGAATTCAGCAGGAGGGTGACTGCATGATACTTGATACTATAACGGACTCTGTGAAAAAGCGAGTGGAGAAACTAAAGAAGGAAGCTTACTATGATAAGTTTCTCCAAAATAAAAGATACCCAACTGCAAGAAACTTTGAAGCCGCCTTTACCGGTAGTCTAATTGGAGTAATAGGCGAGATTAAAAAGGCTTCTCCGTCCAAAGGTATAATTGTAGAGAATTTCAACCACCTTGAGATTGCTGACTTGTATGAAGAACTCAAGGTAGATGCAGTATCGGTGCTTACGGAAGAGGACTTCTTTCAGGGGAGGCTGAGTTATCTTAAAGATGTAAAAGAGAGGGTTTCAAGGCCGGTACTCAGAAAGGATTTCATAGTGGATGAGATGCAGCTTTACGAGGCCAGAGCATATGGAGCAGATGCAGTTTTACTCATAGCAGCGGTATTAAAGGATAAGCTGGGTTATTATTACAATCTGACTAAGGAGCTTGGACTCCACAGCCTTGTAGAGGTACATGACGAGGAGGAGTTGGAGGATGCACTTATAGTCGGAGCAGGGATTATTGGGATAAACAACAGAAATTTAAAGACCTTTAAGGTGGATATTGAAACAACGGAAAGACTCATTGGACGCATACCAGGTGACAGGATAGTGATTTCTGAAAGCGGCATTGAATCCTTTGAAGATGTTAAAAGGCTGAGAACTGCGGGAGTAAGGGGCCTGCTCATTGGGGAAAGCTTCATGAGGAGGCTAGATAATAAGCAAGATATGAAGAATTTCCTGGATGGAGTGAAGGGTGTTTAAGATGACGAAGATAAAGATTTGCGGAATAACAAGACTAAAGGAGATTGAATTTATAAATGAACTTCAGCCGGAATATGCAGGCTTTGTCTTTGCTAAAAGCAGGAGAAGGATTAGCCTGGAGCAGTGCGTAACACTGTCTGAAGCCTTGGATAAGAATATCAAAAGGGTTGGGGTATTCGTCAACGAGGATATTGAAAATGTAAAAAAAGCAGTGAAGGAAGCGGGCCTTCAGGTAGTGCAGCTTCATGGAGATGAGGACCAGGCCTATATTGACTCTCTGAAAGGTGTTGAAGTCTGGAAGGCAATCAGTGTATCAAAGACTTCCGATGTGGAAAACGCGGGGACCTATTCCGTGCAGGGCCTGGTATTTGACAGCATGCTTGACGGAATCAGAGGAGGAACAGGGAAGAGCTTTGATTGGAATATTCTTAAAGGCTTCACAA
>JAUZPH010000044.1 GCA_030706065.1 Bacillota bacterium
GGCAATAAGTATATTCCCAAAGCGTTCCTTCAGGTCCATCAAGTCTTTGGACAGGCATAATACTGCCATTATTTCCGATGCAACGGTAATCATAAAACCATCTTCCCTAGGAAATCCGTTAATCTTGCCCCCCAGGCCTACAACGATTTCCCTGAGTGCTCTGTCATTCATATCCATGACTCTTTTGAATATTATTCTTCTCGGATCAATATTTAAGGAATTCCCCTGATGAATGTGGTTATCTATTGCCGCACAGAGCAGATTGTTGGCAGAAGTTATGGCATGGAAGTCCCCGGTGAAATGAAGATTGATGTCCTCCATAGGCACCACCTGGGCATATCCGCCGCCGGCTGCTCCACCTTTAATTCCGAATACAGGCCCAAGTGACGGTTCTCTTAAAGCAATTACAGCCTTCTTTCCCATCCTGCACAGTGCCTGTCCAAGCCCTACCGTAACTGTTGATTTCCCCTCACCGGCTGGCGTTGGATTTATTGCAGTAACCAGGATAAGCTTTCCATCCTGCTTCCCCTCTAATCTTTTTAAGACATCCAGGGAAATCTTACATTTATATTTTCCGTATAACTCGATATCATCCTCTCTGAGGCCCAGATTTTCCGCTATCACATTAATCTTCTTCATCACAGCACTTTGAGCTATTTCAATATCACTTTTCATAAATCGCACATCCTCTACCATGTTATTCTTATATGTATATCAAACCTTTATTAACCTTATTTATTATAACATCATATATTCTATATTTTAATATTTTTCTTACAAAAAAGGACGGCTTACGCCATCCTTTTAAACTGTTGCTATAAAAATTTCTTCAAATTCTTCAGACTCAAGCTTTTCTCTTTCAAGCAAGGCTTTTGCTACAGCATCCAATTTATTCATGTTTTCACTAATCAATCTTTTAGCCTTATTATAGGCCTCATCTATAAGTGTTTTAATTTCTCTGTCTATTTTAGCACCAATTTCTTCACTAAAGTTTCTGCCTCGACCGATATCCCTGCCAAGGAATACTTCGTTGTGATCTGTACCCAAAGATATAGGTCCAATTACATCACTCATACCATATTCCATAACCATCTTTCTGGCAATACTTGTTGCTCTTTCTATATCATTTTGAGCTCCGGTACAAATATCATCCAGAGCAAGCTTTTCTGCTACCCTTCCACCAAGTAAAACAACCATTTGATCCAAAAGGTAAGATTTTGACACATGTGTCTTATCATCTTTAGGAAGATGCATAGTATAACCTGCTGCCATACCTCTTGGTATAATACTTATGTGATGTACAGGATCTGCATTGGGGAGAAGCCTCATCACTATGGCGTGACCTGCTTCATGGTAAGCAGTAATTTTCTTATCATATTCATGAATAACTCTGCTCTTTTTCTCCGGACCGGCTATTACCCTTGTTACGGCTTCTTCCAGTTCATACTGACCTATTAACTTTTTACCGTTTCTAACAGCTAATAATGCTGCTTCATTCATTAAATTTTCAAGATCTGCTCCTGTGAAACCGGAAGTAGTTTTTGCAAGTACATCAAGCTTTACTTCCTCAGCCAATGGTTTGTTTCTGGAATGAACCTTTAATATTTCTTCCCTACCTTTAACATCAGGAGCGCCTACCACGATTTGTCTGTCAAATCGCCCTGGCCTCAGCAATGCAGGGTCCAGGATGTCAGGCCTGTTTGTAGCAGCAATAATGATTATTCCTTCATTTATGCCGAAACCGTCCATTTCAACCAGTAACTGATTCAAGGTCTGCTCTCTCTCATCATGTCCACCGCCAAGACCGGCTCCCCTCTGTCTTCCCACAGCATCTATTTCGTCTATAAAAACGATACTTGCGGAATGCTTTTTTGCCTGCTCAAAAAGGTCTCTTACTCTTGAAGCACCGACACCAACAAACATTTCAACAAAATCTGAACCGGAAATGCTGAAGAAAGGTACTCCAGCTTCACCGGATACAGCCTTCGCAAGAAGGGTCTTACCTGTTCCAGGCGGTCCTACCAGCAGAATACCCTTAGGTATTCTCGCACCCATATCCGTATACTTTTTGGGCGACTTTAGAAAGTCAACCACCTCTGCCAGTTCCGCCTTTTCTTCATCGGCACCGGCAACATCGGCAAAAGTAACACGCTTTTTATCAGGAGAAGCCATTCTGGCTCTGCTCTTGCCGAAATTCATTACTCCTCTGCTGCCGCCCCCGCCTTGGGACTGCTGCATAAATAAGAACCAAAAGGCCACTACCATTACTATTAATAAAATAGTAGGCAGATATTGAATCCAAAAAGGGATACTTGTTGGTTTTGCATAGCTTTCCTGCACCGGGGTGGCGATGGGGTTTTTATCAAAAATCTGCAATAATCTTTCATACGGGATTATTGCCTGATATTCCTTTCCACCGTCACTAAGCTTACCCGTTACTGTCATTCTATCTTCAGCTACCTGTACGGAAGCAATCTTACCAGTTTTATATGCTTGCTCAAATTGATCAACGGTTATTGCGTCAGAGCCCTTTCCTCCGTCTACCAGCGCAACCGCTGCAACAATCACCATAATTAACACTAAAATCCAGGCCGTCGCACTTGAAAATTTCTTCATATCTGGCCCCCCTCTCTATAAAATTACGCTAATACATTAGATACTATAAAATTGTATCATAACAGATTTTTCATTACAACCACTTTGTTGTAACATTATTTATAAACCTCTTCCTTCAAAATGCCTATGCACGGCAGGTTTCTGTACTTTTCCGCAAAGTCAAGGCCGTAGCCTACCAGGAAATAGTCCGGAACCTCAAAGCCCTGATACTTAACGCCGATTTCAACCCTTCTCCTTTCAGGTTTGTTCAATAGACATGCAATCTCAAGAGAAGCCGGTTTTCTTGAATTCAAATATTCCATAAGGTATTTCAGAGTTACACCTGAATCTATTATATCCTCTACTATGAGTACATGTTTTCCCTCTATCTGGTAGTCCAGATCCTTTAATATTCTTACAACTCCAGTGGTCTCAGTGGCTGCACCATAGCTTGATACTGCCATGAAATCCATGCAGCATGGTATTGTTATCCGTTTCATCAGATCAGCCATAAACATGACAGAACCTTTTAAAACTCCTACCAACACCAATTCCTTTTCCTCGTAATCCCTGCTGATTATCTCTCCCATCTCTGCTATCTTCTCCGCAAGTCTCTTTTCATCCAATAGTATTTCTTTCAAGTCCCCTATCATTTAGTTTTCCCCTTTCTCAATTTTTATTTCTATAATATTTTTAGTTTTTTTTGTAACAATATGGTTATTACTAACCCTGTATCCGAAGACCCAGGCTATCTCATCGTCAAAGCATATGATAGGCACCTTATCCCGTTCCTCCTTGGGAAGCTTTAAATCCATAAACACGTCCTTGAGTTTTTTACTGCCCCTCATACCACAAGGTACAATTCTGTCACCTTCGCGTCTATACCTCAATGAGATGCTGTTCTTTACTGTATCATAATCGAAATACCGCTTTGAACCTTCCTCTCCAAAGTCAGTAACTTCCTCCCTATCTATGAGCCTCATGCTGACACTTAATCCCATGGCGTCAATAAAGCAAACCGAAGGTAATAATATGTCCTTATCCTTTTGAAATATCGTTATATTGTCAACAAAGCTTTCCTGTTTCAAATTATCACTCTTGAATATACGAATATCTCCATAGACATTCTCACACACAATGCCCCCGGGCAGGTTAATTCTCTTTCCGGTTCCAATGGTGAATAGACTAATTATATCATTTATATGTACCATTTCAATATTCTTTAAATTTCCCCGGACATATTTTATTGCATGCCTTAATATTCTGGACGTTATGGCTTCCTTTTCCCCGCTTATCGCCTTATTCAGAATTACCCTCCCGGGCTCTTCCCTACAGAGTTCATAGTATCTTTTTTCCGCCGCCTCTTCAATAAAGTCATTATCCCTGCCGATAATATAAGAAAGTCTGCTCAGTGTGTTTACTATATCCTTATTAAAATTTTCTCGTATATAAGGTATTAGTTCCAATCTGATTTTATTCCTATTATATATACTTTCATAGTTACTTTTATCAATTCTCGGCTTTATTCCGTACCTCTCGCAGTAGGCTTCTATTTCTTCCCTTGCAAGTATGAGAATCGGCCTTATGTAAATATTATCCCTTACAGGCTTTATACCATATAAACCTTCAAGCCCGGTCCCTCTCATAATCCTCATAAGCATCGTTTCCGCCTGATCATTCAGGTTATGGGCAAGTGCTACCTTTTGGGCACCGAGCCCGCTCCTCAATTCCTTGAAAAAATCATATCTCGCCTCTCGTCCCGCAGTTTCACTTGACAGGTTAAGCTCTCTTGATAAAGCTCCAATATCTACCCGCTTTGAAAAAAATTCAATAGAGTTTTCTATGCAGAAATTCCGGACATACTCTTCATCTCCGTCCGAATCCTCTCCTCTAAGGCAGTGATTTACATGAGCGGCATATAACGTGATATCATACCTGTCTTTCAAGCTGTGCAAGATATGAATGAGGCACATGGAATCCGGACCGCCGGAAACAGCCACTATCACTCTGTCTCCTTTCTGCAGCATATCGTATCTGTCTATATATTCTGTTACCTTCTGTATCAAAACGAACACCTCATTGCCAAGTTACAATAATCTATTTTCATCTTCATTATAACCATTTATGCGGTAAACTTGTCAACCTTCTTGAGTTTTTTACAAAAAATTTAGGAAGACATGACTGTCTCCCTATGCATATATTAACAACTTCAGAGCTTTTTAAGTGCTGTGTGGCACTAAAATCTATTGACAATGGACAATTGAGAATTGACAATGAAGGATGAAATTCAGCAGAGCTGAATTTCTTTAATAATATTTTAAAGCTTTTTCGGAGCTTGCGGAGAAAAAGCATCCTTAATTGTCCATTGTACACTGTCAATTGTCAATTCTAATTAATGTTTTCGTATTCTTTCTCATCAATACAGGCTGTAAACCTTGGATACAATTACAGTAATATCATCCTTTGCTTTTCCGTTATTGAGTTCTTTTGCTCTTTTTACAATGACGTCGGCTATCTCCTTGGTGCCGGCACTGCCGCATTCCTGAAGATAATCATGTATCCAGAGTTCCATAGAGTCATTGTTACCTTCGCACTCGAGAACGCCGTCACTGAGCATTACTATAATATCACCGTCTTTGACTTTTTTATCAATAATATCTATATCAACCCTATCCAATATTCCAATTGGAAGTGTCTTCGACTTTACGGTCTCTACTCTATCATTCTTCTTAATATATGTAGCAACAGCCCCAACCTTCATTATGTTCATATCTCCTGTATAAAGATCAATACTGGAAATATCCAGGGTAGAAAATTTCTCTTCCTCCGAAAACTTCATTGCCATTATGGAGTTTACGGTATTCACCGCCGTCTCTCTGGAGAACCCGGCCTCTGAAAACCTTTCAATCAATTCCACTGCCGCTTTGCTTTCCTGTCCCGCCTCCGGCCCCGACCCCATGCCGTCGCTGATGACTATCATATATGTACCGTCCTTCAGCTTTCTATAGCTGCAGCTGTCACCATTATAAACCTCTCCATTCTTGCATTCCCTTATAACAGAAGAAGTCACATTATACTTGGGCATCTCTTCAAATTCCATAGTACAGCTTTCCTTTTTAGAGTTACTGTCACATGCATATTCACTTATACACATGCTCCTTTCCACTGCCAGATTTATTACAGGAAGTATCTCCTTAATACAAAATTCCTTTTCACTACGGCCCAAAACTGTCATTTTGATATTTATTCTTTGACTTTTGTCTTTATAACAGAAGATATTTGAATAATCTATCCCTTTCCTGCCTAATATCCTTTTGATATATCTCTCTATTTCATTATCAAAGTCTATACTGGCATTGAAATCATCCACTATCTCCTTTACTGTCTGTCCCATATTATTCAGGTGAAGGGCTGCTAGTTGTCTTCCTTCCGCCATTCGGTTTCTCCAGGTTTCCTTTGTTATAAAGTTTTCAATTATATCTTCGGCATTCTTTATCAGGGCTACTTTCCTAAGACACTTTCTTTCCAGTTCCTCCGGAAGCTTATTCCTGTTTTCATGAAAGTTCTGCAAAGCTTCGGAAAAAGCGGTATAGGTATAGTAAATTTCTCTTTTCCAGCATATAGTATTCATACTGCAGTTGGAGCACACCCTGTCTGCCAGGTTCTCTACAAGAGCACTGCTTTTATTCTTCAAAAGCAGCCTGTCGTTATTTACCAGATTTTTGATGGCATCCGACATGTTGAAAAGAATATCGGAAAAACCCTTCAGCCTGTCAATAAACATATCCTTTATGGTTTCGGTATACCTTTCATTAATTTCAATGGCCTTTTTCTCCCAGTTGAATTCCAAGGCCAGGCTATCATACCACCTGTCCGGAACAGCCAATAATATACCGCTGGAAAAAAGAATTTCAATGAATTTAAAATCACTTCCTATATCAGAATACATTTTCAGTATGAAAAAGGAAACAAGACATGATAGTGCACTTAACCATTTGCCGGTATCCTTAAACAGCCCTACTGTCAGTCCGCATAATCCGAAACCGCTTATATACGCTACTATATCTTCGGTATTCATGCCGACAATGAGCCCTACCGCTACCCCTGCAGCAGCACCGGTAGAACTTCCATTTATGTAAGCGCACATTATTACAAATACAAAGGCTATTATGTTCCTTACAGATATTCCCCAGGGTGCCAGTCCCCAGGTTCCCGATATTATAAGTGCAGCAGCCATTATCATGCTTATTATTTCTTCACTGCTGAAGAAATGCTTTGTCCTTATTTCCTTAGTGCATGCTATAGCATATTGAATCATATAATATATTGGGATAATACATACTATTTCCACAAAAGCAGAAAATAAATTGGCCGGAATGGAATAGTTTCTTATGAGGCTGTTGTAGCATATATTCACCAGTAGAATCGCGGTAAAGGATATAGTGAGTTTTTTTCTTTTACTGAAGCTCCTGATAAAATACGATCCTGAAACCAGCGTTCCTGTGCACATTATGTATACGGGAAGATTATCAATATTATTGAAAATAGTAATATAACCCAGCAGCGTACCACACCCGGCTGCAATAGACATCTTATCTTCTTTATTCAACACTACTGCCATAATGAAGGCTATCCCAAAGGGAGCTGAATTATTTATGAGTATCACCCTGCTGATTAACAGTGCAGAACTGAAATAAGCCAGCAGCTTAACATACCCTCTATAGTTAATTGACTTCTTCTTGTTTTCAACCTTTCTATCTCTTTTATAAGATAATACCTCTACACCATACTGCATGAAAAAACCCCCTATTTTTAGCTGTGTGAGTTTATTTTTTAATTTATCACCTCCGAAAAATCGGTGAAGATTCGATATTTTCTCCGGTGAATTTGTTAATGTTTAAACTCACACATCTTTAATTGCTCAAGTTCCAAAGTGCAGATTTATTATAGCAAAGGTTTGTGGAAATAAATGTCACTTACTGTGGTGTGATTTATTTTTCGTAGGACAGTAATCTAGCTTTACTTTTATAAATGGACATAATAAATTTCTTATGTAAAAAGGCAATAACCACAATATATTGATAGTGCATCTTTGTGTTTTAGCCTATGTTGTATATTCATATTTTCAGCCCCTATTTTACAGATAAAAGATTCTTGACAAAATTGTCGGCGGCTAAAACTACATAAGGGGATTTGATGAAGATTTCAAGTCATATTTTCTAATTTATAATTATTTGTCAGATGAAAAGAAATTGAGGAAAGGCATATTTGCCAAAACACTCTTTAAATGTCGCAAATCAGAATAGTCAGAAGGAAACAGAAAAGAGTCCACAAACTGTGAACTCTTTCATTTGGTAGCGGAAATAGGACTTGAACCTACGACACTTCGGGTATGAACCGAATGCTCTAGCCAGCTGAGCTATTCCGCCATATTATGGTTGCGGGGACAGGACTTGAACCTATGACCTTCGGGTTATGAGCCCGACGAGCTACCAACTGCTCCACCCCGCGATATTATTGGTGCTGAAGACCGGAATCGAACCGGTACGGTGTGTTAGCACCGCAGGATTTTAAGTCCTGTGCGTCTGCCAGTTCCGCCACTCCAGCCTGCTTTGGAAACTTAGTATCCGTAGCGACATAGATTATTATATATGATGCTGCGGACAATGTCAACTCTTTTTACCCTAGTTTTTTCATTCCTCTTTTTACCTCTTTTTAGCTGTACTATTTCATATAAAAAAGCGCCTATCGGCGCTTTCGCTAGGGAACCTTAGGTTCCCTTCGACGACGCATTCGCGTCTGAGCACCCTCCTGAAAGAAGCGGGGAAGATTTCCCCTGCACCCCTTCTTTTTTAGTTAATGGAAATTATCTACAGCTTCGCTGTGGATAATTTCCATTAACTAAAAAAGCTGTCCCATACTTTGGAACAGCTGTATTGTAAATTTCTTAACTTTTCTTGCTATATCCTCGTCCCTTTGATTCCTGATGCTTCTTCACATCCTGCTGTCTCTCTTCACTGTCTTTGAGGAACTTTGACATTATATCTTCAAAATTATTATAAGAAGAGTTTCTATTTCTGTCCCCGGACCAGTCAATTTCTACCGGCCTTGTGGTCCTCTTCGGCGGCATAGCCTGCTTGATAGAAAGGCTTATCTTGCCATTTTCATCAACAGATATAACTTTGACCTTTACCTTATCCTGTTCTTTTAGATGCTCTCTAATATCTTTTACGAATGTGTCTGCAACTTCTGAAATGTGTACCAACCCGGTTTTTCCTTCCACATCTACAAATGCACCAAAGTTAGTAATGTTTATTACTGTACCTTCTATAATGTTTCCTGCCTTTAAGGTCATATTAAAAAGACTCCTCCTTAAAAATATATATATGTTAATTTAAAAAATAAAAACACTATTACTGCCTCTCAGGTAGGGGCATAACCGGAGTCTCATCCTTCTTAATATATCCCAATCTTTCTCTTGCCTGCTTTTCGCTGAACCCATCCGGATTGGTCTTAGACATCTCTAGTTGCTCCTTTAATTGTTCTCCCTTTTCCTTTACGGCCTGAAGCTGAATGTTCGCCTTGTCAATTTCCTTATTTAACCTAAACGCCGTAAACTCTTGTCTTATAAAGGTCCCGGCCAAATATACAATTAGAGCTAAAAACAAAAGGGTCTTTATATTAGTTTTTTTCTTCTTCATAGGATTATATCCCCTTTTTATCAGAAATTATGTGCTCCATAAATCTATTGTAATTAGATTCTATGATTTATTCAAGTAATTTCTTTTAATTTTCCTCTGTTTTTTTGCTCCCAATCCATAAAAAATTAGTTTTATCGGATAAAAGACTATATTTATAAGTATTCGAAGAAGCTTCGATATGTTACATATTAATTTATACTGCACCCTGGTGAGACTTTTGCTTATCAATTTCATGTATAAGTATATACCAAGTGCCAGCCATATATATACGTAGAGGCCCATGACAGCCTGGTTGGTATATAACAAAAAAATAAATATAAGTATTGCTGCCAGGAGCCAGAATAAAATGTCCTCAATAACGATTAATACTTTATGAATATTCTCAAACCCTCTAAAAGTACGATAGAGATCGAATATAAGCCCGGTTAAAACTCCGGCCAGGATACTGTAAAATACTAGTTTAGCCTGCATTGTCAGGTTTAATATCATAGCCCTACCTCTACTTGAACAGTTTTGACAGAATGCTTTCTTTATCTTGTTTGGCTTCAGATCCGCTGTATACGAAGGATTCTACATTGCCAACCATCATAACCTCTCCATTCTGTACATCCAGTTTATTCATTTTAAGGCCGCTGCCTTTTATTGTAAGCATTCCCAAGCTTGTATTCAGCAAAATCTTCTCTTCGTTAAAGCTAATGACCTCCATCACCCCAGTTAGGAAGAGTTTCCTTCTGTTTTCGAGGGTTAAATTACTTTTTTTTTCTTCCAACTTTACTTCTTTTTTAACTTCCACAGGGCATCCCTCCTACCTACTCATAATATATGAGGCGGTTTTGGAAGTTATTACTAATTTATTCCTCCGTATCCTCTACCCCTTCAAGTAGCTGATACATTTCCTTTGCTTCTTCTTTTCTTACATGCTCCGCCACCGAAGTTATCTTTGCCTTAAGAGATCTTGATGCGAATCTGATATCAATGATATCACCTTCCTTGATCTCTGTTCCGGGTTTGGCAATTTTGCCGTTGATGGATACCCTTCCCCCTTCACAGACTTCCTTTGCTACAGTTCTTCTCTTTATGATTCTGGAGACTTTAAGGTATTTGTCTAGACGCATTTTTTGTTACCTTCTTTCTACTTCTAAAATCAGGACACAACTCTGCGAGGAAGTATGCCCCTGGAGCCGAGTTGTGTCCCGGCGAGTACTAAAAACCTATCCGATACACTGATACAGAGATCTGATTATCTGCATCAAGGTAATATTACATCCATATGAACAAAGCCCGGGCAAGCCGGGCTTTTAGTTACTTTGTAACTGTTTCTTTAAATTCTTTTCCTGCTTTGAATACAGGAACTTTTGTAGCTGGTATTGAAATTGGTTCCTTAGTTCTTGGGTTTCTTCCTTCTCTAGCTGCTCTTTCTCTAGTTTCGAAAGTTCCAAATCCTACTAACTGAACCTTTTCACCTTTAGCAAGTGCTTCCTGAACACTTTCTATGAAAGCCTTTAAAGCTGCTTCTGCATCCTTCTTTGTTAACTTGCTTTTCTCAGCCATGCTTGAAATTAAATCTGCCTTGTTCACTTTAATTTCCTCCTTAAAAATAACAGTATAGATTAACAAGCTGCACTTTTTGTGCTAACTTGCTTTGGAATCAGTATTATCCTTACTTCCATAAATCTAAACCATATTATATATCTATTTATCTATCTAGTCTATACCTTTACTTAAAAATTTTACTACATATAGATATTTTTTGATATTCTTTAATATGTAAGGATTATGTGGAAGTAATTTTATATATTGACTATTACTATAATTCTGCATAAACTCCTAAATTCCTGCTTATTATTATACTTTTTTATTTTTTTGCCTTTTCCCATAGTTCATCCATCTGTTCCAGAGTCATATCCTTCAGGTTCATGCCCTCCCTTTCCGCGGACTTCTCTATGAACTCAAATCTTTTTATGAATTTATTGCTGGTATTAGTAAGAGCTTCCTCCGGATTTATCTCAAGGAAACGGCTTACGTTGACACCCGCAAAGAGCAGGTCTCCGATTTCTTCTAGTATTCTTGCCCTATTTTCTCCATTATATACCTCTTTCAATTCATTTAATTCCTCTAAAACCTTATCCAATGCGCTTTCAACCCTGTCCCAGTCAAATCCTACCTTTCTTGCCTTGCTCTGTATCTTTTCCGCCCGGATAAGAGCCGGCAGGTTCTTGGCGATATGCTCCATTTCCTCCGTCACCGACAGCATCCCTTTTTCCTCTCTTTTAATATCCTCCCAATTTGAAAGAACCTCTGCAGAATTACTTACACTGACATCCCCAAATACATGAGGATGCCTGGCTATCATCTTCCTGCAGATACCGCCGATTATATCATTTATATTAAAATATCCCTCTTCCTTTCCAAGTACCGCATGAAATACTACCTGCAGCAGAACATCCCCCAGTTCCTCCACTATCTTTGCATCATCCTGCTCGTCAATGGCTTCCAGAACCTCATAGCTCTCCTCAATAAGGTATCTTTTTAACGACTCATGAGTCTGTTCCCTATCCCAAGGACAGCCGTCCTCTCCCCTGAGCTTTTCCATTATATCAAGCAGGTCATAGAAGTCCTTCGTATTATTCAAGTCCCTGGGTATATATATTGAGGTGAGGTAATCTATATCCTCCTGTCTATCCATCTCATAAAGTGGAATTTTCCTTATGGATTCCATTCCCTTTACTCCAGCAGCCCTTACAAAGAATACTTCCGTATCATCCCTGTAATACTCGGAAACTGCGAGCTTGACCTCCGAAGCTATATAATTATCATATACCTGAGTAATTACCGTACCTATTCTCTTATCAAAAATATGGTTCTTTATATCAAAAGCGTCCACTATCTTGATTCCCTCGATAGGATCAATCTTGAGCCTCTCCATTACTGCATCGATAAAACTTACTGCCGGTACTACCTCACATTCAATATTCTCATCCCTGCAGTAATCCATGAGAAGAAATACGGATTTTTCTGCAACCAGAGGGTGTCCTGGTACGGCATATACTATATCCCCCAGCTCCCTGTGGTTTTTCATCAAGTCCTCTGCTATAGACTTATAAACCTCGTCAAAGCTGTTATAGCTCTCATAGGCACTATCATAGGTTTTGAAAATAACCCCCAATGCTCTTATGTAATCCACCGTTGGGTGTTTTTCCGTTCTTAAGTAAATATTTGCACTGTTTCTGAGAATATCCAGTGTTCCGATGGTTAATGCTTCCGGTGCACCTGGCCCCAGTCCGACTATCTTAATCATTTGCTCTTCTTCCCTTCCTGCAAATTTATTTTATTAAATAGAAAGTGAAAATCTAAATACATTGAGCTAGGGATGTAAAATTTCTTCAAATTTTATAATCAATTTGTTGAAATTTTACATCCGACATAAATCCGTGAAGATTGGATATTTTGGGACAGCTCAATGTAAAGATTTTATTACTTTCCATATAGTTTGCTTCTTAAATACCTGTAGTTAAATACCCCAAAACCGACGATCATGGCCACATAGGCCGCTCCGCCAATACTTATTGACATAAGGCAGGATATTGCATTATTCATTGTCTTATTATAAACATACTGGTAAATAAAAACAACACCTATTATCATTAAAATAGCAGCGTAAGCAGGCTTGATGGTCGTTTCGTAGAAGTTTATACTTACACCCAGCCTTCTGGATAGAGCTATCATATTTAAGATCGTTGTAATTACGTATGCGGCAATACTTCCGATTATTGCTCCATATATATTTAACGACTGAATCGGTACCAGAAGCAGTGTCACAATTATCTTTCCCGCGCAGCCTATGGCAAGATTCTTTATAGGCGCGAGGTAATGTCCCGTTCCCTGGAGAATGGCCGTAGAGGTCTGAGTAAGTATTATGAAGGGCAGGCACAGAGAGGCATACCTCAATATATCATAACCCTCAGGATTACGAGGAAATATAAGCTGTAAAATAGGTGTGGCTAGAAAGAATAACCCGCAAACTGAAGGCAAAGATATGACCATAGACACCTTCAC
>JAUZPH010000440.1 GCA_030706065.1 Bacillota bacterium
TAGGAGATTCTATATACTCGAAGCTGAGGCTTAAAGAAAGAGTGGGTGAGATAATATGGAAACAAAAAAGGTTGATATCTGGGTGATAATGCTTATCATCCTAATGTACTGCCTTATAACGTTTTTTAATATATTTTCAAAACAATATTATATGGAAAACCTGATCATGCTCAGCATGCTGTTTGCCATAATTCTGATTTCCTATTTCAATGGTATCATTGCAGCAATGATTACTGTTGTAACTGCCATGTTTTTCTATGGCAGTTATGTACTGTATACGAACATTATACTTCAGGAGAGCGTGCAGCCCCATGTTTACTTTTGGCTCATCATATTCCCGGCTGCGGCGGTGCTGTCCTCTCTGATAGGCGGTAAAATTCGTGATATACAGGCAGAAAATATAAAATTGAATCAGAACTATTCAAGCTTTGTAACCATTGATCAAGATACAGGGCTTAATAATGCCCAGGTATTCTTTATTGTGCTGAACCAGTATATGAGCCTGGCAAAACGCCACAAGCTGCCGCTGACACTGATGCTTGTAAAGCTTTCGTATTTTGAGGATATCAGGAGTATAGTGGGCGAAAACGGGATTGGCGGCATTCTTAAGGATATCGGAGCACAGCTCACAAAGAGTACCAGAATGGAGGACTGCAGTTACATCCTTGAAGACGGAAAAACCTTTGGGCTCCTGCTCTTTACTGATACAAAGGGGGCTCAGATAGTAAAGGACCGGATAAAAGAAAATATAAGTGACTATAATCCCGGTAATTCCAATAAGGCTGTGAGTATCAAGATTGAACTAAAGGTAGGTTTTGTACAATACAATGAGAAAATTCAAGATGCAATAGAATACAGAAGGTTGGCAGAGAAGGATATTGAGTATGATGTTTAAAGCTGCTGCCGGAAAGTATGCTATAATAACAGGCTTCATATACTTTCTGCTTCTTCAACTTTATATCCCTTCCGCAGCTGTTTATGGCATTGGAAATACAGGGACGGATGGGAGTAATAAGTCAGCACTGCTGCTGTACGGCAGTTCCGGGGATAATATGAAGCAGGAGCTGCCGGAGTATATTGACCTGGCCAGAGAATATTGTGCTCAGGTTGGCACCGCTGAAATCAAGGATTATACCTCGGAATTATTGATTGGTGTTCGATATGTCTTTATAACCGGTGCCGCTGATACCGAGGTAAATGAAAAGCTGGCATCGGATTTAAAAAACTTCACCGGAAGGATTCTCTGGATAGGAGGAGGCATTGAAAAGTATTCCAGTTACGGCCTTACAAAGGGCTTTGAAATCATAGGCTACTCTGAGGATGCTTCCGAAGTATATTACAGCGATGAAAATGACAAGGATGAATCAAGAAGAATTCTCACAGGGCGCAGACAGGATGTGCCTGAGATAAGAGTGACTGACCCGGCGGCAGTTAAAAACTATGGGACATGCATTATGGGAAATAAAGAAATGCCTCTGGCAGTAAACAATGGAGATTTATGGTGCTTTGCCTTTGTTGATACCGGAGGAGAACTGCAGCCAGTATTCAGAGATATCCTGAACAGAGCCTTTAATGTGTCAGATTCGGAAGGCTCCGGCATATATATCAAGCTGAATAATATAAGCCCCATTTCGGATTTAGAAGCTCTCAAAGCAGCAGCAGCCACTCTTCAGGAACAGAATATTCCATTTATCATGGAGCTGCGGCCCGTATTCGTCAATACGGATTTTGAGCAGATGAAAAAGTATGCTGCTGTAGTTAAGGAAATGCAGTCCATGGGAGGAACTGCGGTAATGGGGAATCTCCAGGGCTGGAAGATAAAAGATGAATGGAATCAAAGCCCCGAGGGAAATTCCCCCTTGAGCGGTTCTGAAGATATGGTGCCTGAAAAACTCATGGAAACTGCCGTAAAGGCATATGTCCAGTACGGTGTCTATCCCGTGGGATTTTCAGCACCTATAGATGCCCTTTTTGACAATGATTTAAATAAGGTATTAAAACATTTCTCCATGTTCTTAAAAAACAGTTCCTGGCAGGGTTATTTCAGCAATATTGCTCCCGGGAGTTCCTGGCAGGGGAAATATATCGGATCAAAGGAAGGAACTGAGAATTTCAGTGAAAATGCAGTGGATTTGGAGGGCTCCAATTTTGCTCTGGAGTTTGACAGCCGGAGGGAATTGGAAAGCATGAAAAAGAGCATACAGGCTCTTAAACAGCAGAATATAAGGTTTTTGGACCTGAGAAACCTGGACAGTGATGTAAATTTTGGCGATCTAAAAATAGAAGTCAAGAATGGAGAATTTCTTATCAGGGGAAGCAGGGCCTCTGACCAGGTGAGCGGTATTGGTGATGAGGACAAGCCACTTGGTACCGGTGTCCAGGCAGAATCCAATGGATTGAACAAGACTGTAAGAAATACTATGACTTTTGTACTTGTCGTTGTAGGTATATTTTTATTTACCTTCCTGCTGGCATTCATAGCCGGCAAAAGAACAGACAGAAGAAAGCATTTGAGGTGATATTTTGAAGCAAGGCCTGGGAACGGCGGATTATCTGTTTTTATTTTGTATGACTTCCATATGGATAATGCTGTTTGTAAACATTGTTTTGACCATAGGGGGTTATATATATTATTTTAAAACTTTGAAATTGGATCTCAACAAGCCTTTGGAGGAATATCCTATGGTTTCCATACTTGTTCCTGCCCATAACGAGGAAAAGGTGATAGAAAAAACCGCAGTTTCCATATTGAATATGGATTATCCAAAGGACAGGATGGAGTTAATTATTATAAATGACAACTCCTCGGACAGGACTGCAGAGATATTGGAGAAGGTGAGAAGCAGCTATCCTGGGGTAAACATGACGGTAATAAATACAACCAGGGAAAATGGAGGCAAGGGGAAATCAAATGCGCTAAATATCGGATTCCAGAGGAGCAGGGGAGAATTGCTGGCGGTATATGATGCGGATAATACACCGGAGAGGAATGCCCTGAAATACCTGGTCCACACAATAGCAGCAGATGAAAGTCTTGGTGCAGTTATCGGAAAATTTAGAACGCGGAACAGGAACAGGAATCTGCTGACAAGGTTTATTAATATCGAAACCCTGGGCTTTCAGTGGATGGTACAAGCCGGAAGGTGGCAGCTTTTCAAATTATGTACCATACCGGGTACCAATTTCGTTATAAGAAGGAGCATCATAGATAAAATCGGCGGCTGGGATACAAAGGCTATTGCCGAAGATACAGAAATCAGCTTCAGGCTGTACAGGGAAGGCTACAAGATAAGATTTATGCCGCTGTCTGTCACCTGGGAACAGGAGCCGGAAAGGATGGATGTATGGATACGCCAGAGAAGCAGATGGGTCAAGGGGAATGTATATGTACTGGTGAAAAACTTTAAACTGCTTTTTTCCAGGGAGTTCAGATATGTACGGTTTGACCTGCTGTATTTTACGTCAATTTACTTCTTCTTTTTAAGCTCTACCTTGATATCCGATGCTCTGTTTTTGCTTGGAACACTGGGCCTCATCAGGCTCAGTATTGCCGGAAATACGCTGCTGCTGTGGCTCATGGCTTATCTGGTATTTGTCCTGCAAATCTCCATAGCACTGAGTATGGAAAAGGGAGAGAGCAATTATAAAAATATATTACTTGTATTTCTTATGTATTTTACCTACTGCCAGTTCTGGTTATTTGTAGCTGTTAAGGGCATTTTTCAGCATATAAGGGACCGGGTCATGAAGCTGGAGGTGAAGTGGTATAAGACGGAAAGGTTTTAACGGAGGAAATA
>JAUZPH010000441.1 GCA_030706065.1 Bacillota bacterium
TGAACAGGCCTATTACTAATTTCTGTTAAATTAAAACTACTGTAAACTAATCTGGATAAAACCGGTATTATGTGAGCAACTAAAAATATAATGACAACAGCGGCCACTCTTTTGATTAATGTCATACTATCCCCCCTTTTTAATGTTTTCCATTATATCATTACATATTTATTACATTATTACAATAAATATACAAGGAAAACAAGAAGTCGTTGCAGCAAAGAAGTGACCTGCAGTCACTTCCCAAGGCCTCAGGGGGCTTGTTACTCTTAAGCTCCTTGCTATAGTGTGTAAAGTTATTCCGTTCTTAACGCCTCAACCGGATCTTTCTTTGCTGCCATTCTTGACGGCAGGAATCCTGGAATTATAGTTAAAAGCATACTTCCGGCTCTCAGAATTATTGCATTTATTGGTGATAGATCGGCAAGGCCGCTAATCCCAGCCATTTTAAATATTATTACATTGATTGGAAGACATAACAGATATGCGATGCCAACACCAAGTACACCGACAGTGAAACCCACAATCAAGGTCTCTGCATTGAACACTCTTGAAATATTTTTTTTGCGGGAACCAACGCTTCGCAAAATACCGATTTCTTTTGTCCGCTCAATTACTGAAATATAGGTGATTATCCCAATCATTATGGAAGAAACAATAAGTGATATTGCAGCAAAGGCAACCAATACTAAGGTTACAACATCTAATAATGAAGTAGTCATATTTGTTATAGTCTCTACCGCATCGAAATAAATTTCTTGATCTGCTTTTGATTTTCCATTGTTGTAAGCATCCAGATAGGTTTTAATTTTGTCTTTGGCAGCATAATCTTTGGAGTAAATATTGATGGCTGTAGGGGTGGAATCAGCACCAACACTCAATAAGCCTTGCTCTTTTGCATTATCGTCAGCAAAAGGCGTGCCAAGCAATACATTTTTATCGGCGAATTTTTGGGCAGCGGCAATATCAGAGTGCTGCGCATCGTTTAAGATGTAATCCGTCAAATCGGAAGTATATGCAATTCCTTGTGATAAATAACTCTTTGTCGCACTATCTTTTAATCGCAGTATTCCGGTGATTGTTAACGGAATTGCCTTCTCACTGTTATACAGGCTTTCGTATTGTGATGGTGAAGCTGCCGCAAACATATCGCATCTTTTGTGTAATATTCATTGTTAGGAATCGTCTTCATGATAGTTTTGCCTATAAAGTCAGTCAATTTATAATCTGAAGTACTGTCAGTAATGCCTAGCTTATTAAGAAAAGTTTTATCAACACGATTATATTCATCTACAACTAATACAACTTCGTTTTTTGAAGTTGGCATATGGCTGCCTTCACCAACCAAATCATACATTGATGCTATAAAATCATCGTATTTGGGAAGCTCCTGCCAATATAAACCGCCGCCATCCATCATGCTTCCAATGTCGCGGCTTTGGAGGCTAGCGGTAGTTGCAAATTGAACAACAGAATTTTGTCCCTTAGCCAAAACATTGATATTTACGCTCCACTTATAAGAAATGCTGTTAATAGCGCCGGAGAATGCAGTTTGCATTTTATCAATATAATTAAGATAATCTTGTGTAAAAACGTTTGTATGCTTCTCCATGTTTGCCGCAGGATCGTAGGCATACAGAACATTTCCCGTTGGATACTTTGTATACCCTGCATCACTATTTCGATTATTAGGAGCATTCAGGCCGTTATTGACACTTAGTTCATTTGTACTGATAGTGATCGAGAATCCTGATAAAGTGTTAGATTGCATTCTACTTATATATGTCGATAAGCCGTTTGATAAGGCAAGTACAAGAGCAACGCCAATAATACCGATTCTTCCGGCAATTGAGGTTATAATTGTACGACCCTTCTTCGTCATTAAATTCTTGAAGGACAGGCCAGTTGCTGTGGTTAGTGACATGGATGTTTTATTAAATTTCTTTTTATCAGCAGCGTCGGCCGCGACATCGTCTTTTTCTTTTGGCGGATTACTGTCCGATTGAATTTCACCATCGATAAGCCTGATAATTCGGTTGGAATAGTCTTCTGCCAATTCAGCGTTATGTGTTACCATAATTACAAGGCGAGTCTTTGCTGCTTCTTTCAAAATCTCCATAATCTGAACACTGGTATGGCTGTCAAGAGCGCCGGTAGGTTCGTCGGCCAAAATAATATCCGGGTTGTTGACTAATGCTCTGGCAATAGCTACTCGCTGCATTTGCCCACCGGAGAGTAGTTTTTTCGATTTTTTACCCATATTTTTTAGATATGCGTAATTGCTTCCCATTTTTATATATAATCTATTTAGAAAGTAATAAAAATCTTTACATTGAGCCGTACAAAAAATAAAATCCAGAAACAATTTGTCTCTGGATAAGTTTGGACCCCTGAGGTCCCTGGACTTTCATATTCTGAACTTTTTCAATTCTTCTTCAAGCTTGTTAGCAAGATTTTGAAGTTCAACAGCATCTTTGGTAAACTCATCCATTGCCTCCGATATCTGTCCGGATGAGGCATTCACCTCTTCAGTAACCGATGCAACCTGTTCAGATACAGAAGATATGTTTTCCACCTGTACTACAACTTCATCCTTTTGCCTCGTAATACCTAACATACTGTCCTTCATATGCGCTATTACTGAAGTCAAGCCATTTATTGATTCAAATATCTTGTTAAATATCTCGGTAGTTTCATTCACAGCCTTTTCCTGCTGCTCCACATTAAGCTTTGTTCCTTCAATTGCATTTACTGCAGTCATTGATTTTGCCTGTATATTTTCTACAATATTCCGTATTTGAAATGCGGAATTTTTTGATTGTTCTGCAAGCCTTCTTATTTCGCCTGCAACCACCGCAAAACCTTTACCGGCTTCACCGGCTCTTGCAGCCTCAATGGAAGCATTTAGAGAAAGAAGGTTAGTCTGTTCGGTGATCTCTTTAATAGTATCCGAGAAGACATTAATTTCATGGGTACTTGTATTCATGTCATTGACTATATCAGCAATCACAACTGAAGATACCCTAGTTTCATTGGACTTTTCCACCAATATTTTTACCATCTCCAGGCCTTTGCTGCTCAAATTATAGGTAGAACTTGAAAGGTCACTCATCTCACCTGCAGCGTTAACAATTACATCCAAGCCTTTTGACAAGCCATCCATGCTATTTGAAACTTCCTTAGTACTTGCTGCCTGATTCAAAACGCCCTGTGACACTTCTTCCATACCTTTTGAAATTTCCGATACAGAAGCTGTAGTCTCTTCAGCCATAGCTGTAAGGCTCAACGAATTTTCAAAGACCCGTTTTGAGGATATCCCCACATTTCCAATCATTTCAGATATTTTCGAAATCATCACGTTGAAATCCTTTGATAAGGTGCCGATTTCATCACCGGAATGAACATCAACTCTGTGAGTAAAATCACCGTCTGACGCCCTGCTTATTATATCTTTTATTTTAAATATGTTCCTGCTGAGTGTTCTCGTAACAATCAAGGAAACAGGTACTGCACCTACAATTATCAATAAAATAAAAACAAGCAGTGTCCTTAGGACTATATCCACATCACTTGAAAGCTCGCTTTGGTCCATGGATCCTACTGTAATCCAGCCTGTGAGAGGACTTTTGTAGTATGCCATGTACTTGTCAACTTTATTATAAATATAACTGGTGAAACCTTTTTCATTATTCCTTACTTCAGACCACACCGGCAGTTCCGCAAAAGTTTTGGTTCCTATCATTTTACTATCCGGATGAGCCAGAATAACACCGTATTGGTCCAGAAGGAAAGCA
>JAUZPH010000442.1 GCA_030706065.1 Bacillota bacterium
TAATAAATGATGCCGAATATGTTTATGCTTCCATCCCTTAATGTCCCTTGTCAAAAATGATGCATAAGTATTCTCCATAACCTGCCTGTAAAGTGACTGATAATAATCTTCAGCCTTCTGTTCAGCACGCCGGTAACATTCATCCACATTAATTATTAGACCCTCCTTCATACCATATAACTCCTACTCTATACTCTTTCACAAATATCATCTACAGCTACATGCATCTTTAAAATCAATGCAACTAAAGATGTGTGAGTTTATACATTAACAAATTCACCGGAGAGAATATCAAATCTTCACCGATTTTTCCGGATGTAAAATTTCAACGAATTAGAATTCAATTTAGAAGAAATTTTACATCCCGGATAAATTAAAATATAAACTCACACATCTATATTATTTTATATTCTATTCTTTGGTAAAGGTGAATAATCCTCCATTTTAAATACAAGTTTTCTTAAGTTCATGTAATCATTTTCAATAATTGTTATTTTATGTATTTAAGCATTCAAAAAACTGAACTTTATGTTTAATTTCTCCAAAAATGTTCGTAATTTTACTGGAAATATATTGTATACGGACAAGTTATATGGTAAAATATAGTTAAATCACGAACAAATCACCAATATAATCAAGGCAATATGGGCCTGAAGTTTCTACCGAGCAACCGTAAATTGTTCGACTATTGGAGTAAGCTGGCTGCAGTTAAAAACGCAGCTGAAACCTCTGTTGAATTTACGGCAATTGGTGAAGATCAATTGCTTTTTTTATTGGTGATAACGCAATTATCATCCTATAGAGTTATGAACTCTAAATATTTTAAACGGGGGGAATTATTAAATGGACAGTTTTTTCAAGCTGAAAGAAAACGGGACAAATGTGTCAACTGAAGTTGTGGCAGGTTTTACTACCTTCTTCGCAATGTCATATATCATATTTGTCAACCGGCAGATCTTATCTCAGACAGGGATACCGGGTGGTGCTGTTTTTCTGGCAACAATCTTTGCTGCTGTAATAGGCACTCTGGTTATGGGACTCTTTGCCAATGTGCCCTATGCTCAGGCTCCAGGTATGGGGTTAAATGCCTTTTTTACCTACACAGTATGCTTCGGTTTAGGTTTTAAGTGGCAGCAGGCAATGGCAATGGTTTTCATCTGCGGTATCATAAATATAATAATCACCGTTACGAAAATCCGAAAATCAATCATTAAAGCAATTCCATCCAGCCTTCAACATGCCATCGGCGGCGGTATCGGTATATTCATTGCCTACATAGGAATCAAAGATGCCGGACTTCTGCAGTTTACTTCCGACCCTGGCACGTACACAAAGTTAGACGGCGGTACTGTAATTGCAAAATCCAGCGCTGTTCCTGGCCTTGTAACTTTGAATCAGCCTGTAGTGCTTCTGGCTCTAATCGGCCTCGCCATTACAGTTGTACTGTTACTGCTCAAGGTAAGAGGAGCAATTCTAATCAGTATTTTTGCAACTACGATAATTGGTATTCCTATGGGTATTGTTGATATTTCAGCTATTGGTACACAACAAAACATCGGTTCATCATTTAGTGACCTCGGAACTACCTTTGGTGCCGCCTTCGGCAGTGCAGGCATGGGTTCATTATTCAGTGATGCCTCAAAGATTCCTTTGGTTTTGATGACAATTTTTGCCTTCAGTTTATCCGATACCTTTGACACTATAGGAACCTTCATCGGTACAGGTCGCAGAAGCGGTATCTTCAGCGAGGAAGATGAAAGACTCATGCAGACCAGCTCCGGCTTCAAGTCAAAGATGGATAGGGCTCTCTTTGCAGATTCTATTGCAACCTCCATTGGAGCAATATTCGGTACTTCAAATACAACTACCTATGTTGAAAGCGCAGCAGGTATTGGTGCCGGCGGTCGAACAGGCTTGACCAGCGTTGTTACAGCTCTACTGTTCCTCCTTTGTATTTTACTGGCTCCTGTAGTTGGTATCGTTCCTGCAGCAGCAACAGCTCCGGTACTTATAGTAGTTGGTGTCATGATGCTTTCAGCCTTTAAAGAAATTGTATGGGACGATTTGGACGAAGCAATCCCCGCTTTCTTTGCTGGTATATTCATGGCATTCTGCTACAGCATCTCCTACGGTATAGCAGCAGGCTTCATCTTCTACTGCATAGTTAAGCTTTGCAGAGGTAAGATCAAAGAGGTTCATCCTATCCTTGTAGTTGCAACACTGCTCTTTATTGCAAATTTTGTAATTCTGGCATTTATAAACAAATAAAGTCCAGGCTGCGGCATAAGCCCGTGAGGTTTTGCCACAGCCTTTTTATATTCAGTATCGGTTTTATGAATAGGACTAATCTAAAGTAAAAAGCAAGTGGGTCACGGTATTTTTCCGTGACCCACTTGCTTTAATTCATAAGGGATTTATTATTTGGACTTGGGCTTTTCGAAGAATATTCCGATTATCATAATAACTGCGAATACAATAAGATAATATACAACCGCCATCTTATGGGAGAAGCATGCTGCAACAATCATAAAAATACAGCCGCAGATTGCTAAGGCTGGAGCTATAAAACGCTTGAAAGTGCTTAAATCCTTTTCCTTTTTAATGAGCATTAGGAAAATCGGAATATAAGCTGCGTAAATTGTAACGATTGGCAGTTCAGTCATGTCGAAGTTAAAGAAGCCGAACCACGAAGTTGTAAGCTGTGAACCATAGAAATAAAGCAGCCATATCCCACAGAATAATAAACCGAGAATGGCAGAGTTTGTGGGCATATTTGTTGCCTTATCCACTTGTTTGTATACCTCTGGCGCAGGACCCAAATCCCGGGCAGCCAAAGCGTAGAAACCTCGGGTACAGCCAAGCATGAGGCCATTCAGGGTTCCCAGGCAGGAAACTACAACGAATACAAATAGCGCAGTACCGCCAGCCTTTGAAAATACTGTCTCGAAAGCCAGTTTGGCACCTTTCTGGCCGCTCTCCATCAGAACAGTGTTGCTTACTGCACCTGAAAGTCCGATATAATATAATATATAGGTGACAATAACAATAAACGTCCCTATAACAAGAGCTTTTGGAAGGTTTCTCTTCGAATCCTTTAATTCAGCATTGATGGAGGTTGCGATAATCCATCCCTCATATGCAAAAGCTGTAGCGACAACAGCGGTAAACAGTGCGTTGCCAGTGTTTACCTGTTTTGTCACCATAGTGAAATTCTCAACGGTCATACCTGATGACAAGCCAACGATGGTACCGATTACGGCCATCAGAGCCAGCGGAACCAGCTTGATTGTAGTGGTAGCAACCTGGAATTTTCCGGCAAGTATCGGAGATAACGCATTCAAGGAGTAGCTTGCCACAAGATAAAAGCCGGTAATTGCAAGGGCTTCCGGCCCGGTAATAGAAAAGCCGAACAGCACACAGGTGTATCGTGCGGAAACCCATGCCAGTGCGGCTGTAAGTGTTGGATAGTAGATGGTGGACATAAACCAGCCTATGTAATAGCCATACTTCTTTCCCATTGCAACTTCTGCATAGTCTACAATTCCATTTACATACTCATAACGAGTGGCCATAATAGAAAAGGCATAGGCACAAACCATCATGATTGCTCCACCGATTAGCCATGCCAGTATACCTAACGGCAGATTTCCGCCGGTTGCAGAGAGTACTTTTTCAGCCTTAAAGAACACACCGCTTCCGATAACGATGCCCACTACCATGGCAATAGCGGTGATAAGGCCATACTTTTTGTTAAGATTAGACTCCAACTTTCATTCCTTCTTTCTATTAATA